>NZ_JAJCGT010000005.1:0-141109 GCF_020553185.1 Blautia sp. MSK18_10
AGCAGGAAGCTCCCACTTCAAAATCTGTAAGATTTAAGTGGCGAGAGCATGTCACCAAGTTTCAGATTTGTCTGTGACTGGCCATGAAATAAAATTTTGAAAAAAGTTATTTTCTTAACACAGATTTTATTTCTCAGATGCTATAATGTGTGCATATCAATAAAACGATGCCTGTTATGCGGGGACAAAATCCAAATCTGCGGACAGACATAAGGAATTAACCAATTAAACTGTGAAGCAGTTATTTGGTTAGGAGCAGGTAGAGAAGTGTATGTTTTTATCGGCTTGGCTTAAAAGTAATATAAAAATCATAACAGTAAAAAATGAAGGGAGCTTACTTATAATGAAAAACAGAAGAATGAGATTAATGGCGATTTTTGCAGCAGGTGTATTAAGTGTGACATCTATGGGAGGTATTGTAACTGCACATGCAGAGGAAACTCTTTCAGTGCCTGCAGAGGAAGCCGGTGCAGGTGCGGTTCAGATGGATGGAAAGGATGCTCAGGCAGCAGAAGATGGCAGTGTGGCAGCTTCCGAGGGCTTGATCGCAGGATCTTTCAAACCGTCAGAGATTGCTCAGCCGGCACAGGATACTTATGAATATCCATTCCTTGGAATGAAATTAGGGATTTCCAAAGATCTGAAAGAGCAGATGGAGAAGAAGAACATTTCCATGTTTACAGATGAGAGATGGAATGACAATGCAGATGCAGTCACATATGCTACAGCAAGCTGGTGCACCCTGACAGATGAGCAGAAGGATGCAGAGGTGGACAAGATGGGCACCGGATATGACGACTGGCTGAAAAGTCTCAGCAGAGTAGGTGTGATCGGAATGTATGATGAGGAATCCCAGAAAGATCTGGATACGATTACCGGTTGTACAGAGCATAAAGAACTGGGTACCAGCAGTGACGGTAAATATAAATATTATCTCAGCACAAACAAGGATGCAGATGCAGACCTGTTAAAGGATGTGGAGGGGATTGAGGTAACACTTACAGAAATGACTCCTTTCCAGATGCTCTCTGCATTTGATCAGCCGCAGGATACTTCTGACAGTACAGAGGCAGCTGAAGGAACAAATGTAGGCAAATTTGAAACAACAGGAGTTGACGGAAAAACCTATACACAGGATATCTTCAGCAAATATGATCTGACTATGGTAAATATTTTTACTACCTGGTGTTCTCCATGTGTCAATGAGATTCCTGATCTGGAGAAACTTTATCAGGAGATGAAGGATAAAGGTGTGGGAGTAGTAGGCGTGACACTGGATACAGTAGGCAGTGGTGGAAAGCAGGATGAGGAAGCAGTGAAAAAGGCTCAGGTACTTCAGAAGAAAACAAAGGCATCCTATCCATTCCTGATCCCGGATTCCGGAATGATGAACGGACGTCTCAATGGAATCTCTGCTTTCCCGGAAACATTCTTTGTTGACAAAAACGGAAATATTGTAGGTGAGACCTACTCCGGAAGCCACAGTCTGGATGAGTGGAAAGAGATCGTGGAAAAAGAGCTGGAGAATGTCACAGAGGGAAAATAAATGAATAAATTAAAAACCAGCAAAATATGGAACAGTAAATGGCCGGCGCTGATTCTTATGCTTGTGGGAGTCTGCTTTATGGGATATGGGATTTCCCGCGGAGAGCTGGCAGTGGTGTTTACAAAAGCCATTAATATCTGTATGGAATGTGTAGGAATAGGATAAATGAGTAACAAAAAGAACAGCGATAACAAAAGTAATAAGAAACAAAACACAAAAAATATGAAGATCAATGAGTGGCCCCGCCACGGAATCCAGGCACTGTGGGCGTTCATTACAAACAGTCATGTTACCGGCTTTGTCACAGGCAAAATTTACACAGGCAAATTGAAAAATGCCTGTGTTCCGGGCCTGAACTGCTATTCCTGCCCCGGTGCTGTTGGCGCCTGTCCTATCGGTTCTCTTCAGGCTGTGATAGGGAGTTGGAATTTCAAGATGGCTTATTATGTGGTGGGATTTCTTATCTTCATCGGAGCTATGGTGGGAAGGCTGATCTGCGGTTTTCTCTGTCCCTTCGGACTGATTCAGGATCTGCTGAATAAGATTCCATTTCCTAAGAAAATTCGTACATTCAAGGGAGATAAACTGCTTCGTAAGCTGAAATATGTGATTTTCGCAGTATTTGTAATTCTGCTTCCATTGTTTCTGGTGGATATTATGGGACAGGGGGCACCCTATTTTTGCAAACTAATCTGCCCGGCAGGAACACTGGAGGGCGGACTGCCACTGGTACTTCTGAATAAATCCATGCGCAGTGCACTGGGCTGGCTGTACATATGGAAGAATGTGATCCTTGTCATAACGATCATTCTCTCCATTTTGATCTACCGTCCGTTCTGCAAATATATCTGTCCTCTGGGGGCATTTTATTCCGTCTTTAATCCTGTTTCCCTGTATAAATACAGAGTGGATAAGGATAAGTGTATAAAATGCGGAAAATGTGCAAAAGCCTGCCAGATGATCGTAGACCCTGTGGAAAACTCCAACAGTCCGGAATGTATCCGTTGTGGAAGATGCCGCAAAGTCTGTCCGACAGATGCAATCCAGTGTGGAATCAGAAGAAAATCACAATCATGAAAAAAATAAAGTGATACCAGAGGTATGTATAGAACTGTTATCAGTCAAAATTATTCAGATCCAGCCCATAAAATGATTGATAATAACAGATATGGAAAAGGGATACCTGGCAGATTATAAAAAGTAGTCTGCCAGGTATTTTTGTATGTTTTTATTAAAAAATGTACAAAAATATCGAAAAATATATAAAAAACTGGTAGAATCATATTGTGAAAATACAGAACAGAAAATGAGGTGACTGTATGGCAAAGAAGAGAAAAAAACCGAAGATGGAATTCCGCTATTACCAGATGCCTGCCGGAAGTCCGATCCTGGCTCTTCTGGGGCAGAAGTGGGTTCAGAATTATGGAAATGATGTGGATTATCTTCATTTTCATAATTATCTGGAGATTGGTTTCTGTTACGAAGGGGATGGAGTTATGGCGTTTGGTGAGGCTAAAATGCGGTTTTCGGGAAGAGAATTTACGGTGATTCCACCCAATTATGCTCATACGACTAACAGTGATCTGGGTACGGTCAGTAAATGGGAGTATCTTTTCATAGATGTGGAAGGTTTCATGAAAAAATTTCTGAACAATCCGGTAAAGGCTGAAAAAATGATTCAGAGAATATATTCTAAGGCTTTATTTCTGAAAGAGAATGAGTCCCCCTCTATAGCTGCAAAAATTCTTAAGATCATGAATATCATGCGTGAGGGAGAAGAATTTTATATTGAAGAATCCAGTGGAGTTCTTGCGGCATTACTAGTAGAAATTGCCAGACTGAACCGGGTTTCACCGGAAGACAGGGTGGAAGAGGAAACAGGGAAACTTACAAATATGATCACCCGTGTACTGGATTTTGTTTCTTATCACTATATGGAGGACATTCGGATTGAGGACCTGGCGAAAATCTGTCACATCAGTGAAACTCATTTCAGAAGAGTATTTACATCGCATATGAAAGTAAGTCCTTTGGAGTATATTAATTCTGTGCGGATTCATACTGCCTGTGAATTTCTGCAGAAAACAGATATACCGGTGGCAGATATTGCGCACAAATGTGGTTTCACGACCAATTCAACGTTTAACCGGAACTTCAGACAGATAATGGGAGTGACTCCGGTTGAATGGAGAAAACGGCCGGAGAATTATGAACAGCAGCTTTTGGATTTCGATATTCATTCAGAGGAAGGATGGTAAAAAAGTTATGAACTATAAGATTGTGGAGCAGGTATCAAGAAAGAAAAAGAGTATGTCCGGAGTCCTGTGTGTGGTAATGATTATTTTTGCAGTGCTTTTTGTGGTTATGGGAATCACGATTTCCCAGGCATTTATGCTTCCGGGATTTCTGCTTGCGGGGCTGTATTTTGTCTTTGATATATTCAGTCAGAAGGATTATGAATACATGATGGAAAACGGTCAGTTTGAAATAGATGTGATCTATGGCAAGAAGTATCGCAAAACAGCTCATATACTGGAACTGAGTAATCTGGAGACAGTGGCACCGCACTGGCATGAAAGTGTTGCAAGGTACAAAAAGAATGGTGGAACGGAGAAGCTGAAAAAATACGATTATACCTCTTATGATGAAGATACTCCTTATTATACAATGATCATCCGGGAAGACGGGCACAAAATAAAACTGCTTCTTGATCTTAATGAGGAACTGCTTCATGCGATGAAAACACAATATCCTGAAAAAGTCTATTTTGCATAAAATGAATTAAAAACTGTAAAATATGTACAAAAATTGAACGGAAAATTTATGAAATAATAACAAAGGTCATTTTTAAAGACAAAAATATATATTTTTTTGTCCATGAAAGTGGCCTTTGTTATTAAAATTACATAGTAAAAACATAGTAAATGAGAAAGTGAACAAAAAATATATTTTTAAATATTTTTAATAGTGCAAAATACATAAAATGGTCGAAATTGCACATTATGTGTGCGGTTATGCAAACTATACCTGAAAATCGGATGCTATAATCAACTTACAAGCGATTCGGAAGAAAGAATAAGCTTAATAAAGGAGGATATAAATATGAGAAAAAAATTACTCGCAGTATTAATGACCGGTGCTATGGTAGCATCCTTTGCAGGATCAGCTACAGCTGTTTTTGCGAAATCTGATGATGACAACAAGTTAACTGTATGGGCGTGGGATCAGAACTTCAACATCAAATCCATGCAGATCGCAGCAGATCAGTATGCAAAAGATCATGAGGGATTTTCTGTAGATATCGTAGAGACATCTTCTGATGACTGCCAGACTAAACTGACAACAGCAGCAAATGCAGGCGATTACAGCACACTTCCTGATATCGTTCTTATGCAGGACAACAGCTATCAGAAATATCTGAAGAGCTATCCGGATGCATTCACAGATCTGAAAGATATCAACATTAACTGGGATGATTTTGGTAAACTGAAACAGTCCTATTCCATGGTAGATGATACACACTATGGTGTTCCGTTTGATAATGGTGCTGTTATTGCATGCTATCGTACAGATATCCTTGACGAGGCAGGATATACTATTGATGATCTGACAGATATCACATGGTCCAAGTTCATGGAAATCGGTAAAGATGTTCATGAAAAAACCGGAAAATATCTTCTTACAAGTGAAGCTACAGGTGGCGATACTCTGATGATGATGATGCAGTCCTGCGGAGCTAACTTCGTAAACGAAGATGGCGAAGCTTACATCGTAGGCAATGAAGTTGCAGAGAAATGCATCAATCTTTATGTAGATCTGGTTAAGAATGACGTTGTTAAACTTGTAAATAACTGGGATGAATATATCGCTACTATTACAGGCGGTGAGGCAGCAGGTATTGTAAATGGTAACTGGATCACAGCTACTCTGATGTCTACAGAAGATCAGAAGGGTCTGTGGCAGATCACAACAATGCCTAAAGTAGACGATGTTGATACAGCTACAAACTATGCAAACAATGGTGGATCTTCCTGGTATGTTACATCCAACTGCCAGAATGTAGAACTTGCAGAAGATTTCCTTGCAAGTACATTTGGTTCCAGCACAGATTTCTATGATGCAATCCTTCCGGAAGCAGGTGCAATCTCCTGTTATCTGCCGGCAGGTGAATCTAAGGTTTACAACGAGCCAAATGAATTCTTTGGTGGACAGCCAATCTTCTCCACAATTGTAGAATACTCTTCTCATATTCCGGAGTTCACAAAAACACCGTATCATTATGAAGCAAGAGAATGCGTCAACACAGCAGTTGTAAATATCGTAAACGGCACACCTGTAGAAGATGCCCTTCAGGAAGCTCAGGATACTCTGGCATTCAAGATGACTGAATAAATTCTGATCGCAGGATCAGATGATGTCAGGATTGCGGGAACAGTGAAACTGTGAAGCAATCTGTAGACAGTGATTAAGTGAATGAAAACAGGTAAGTGCGGGGGACTGCCAGCAGTCCCCCATCTTACTGCAAAGAGTTGGTAATTGTCCGGCAAAATGCCGAACAGTTACAGAGTTTTTTGAAAGGAGGAGTTCACGTGAATTCTAAGAAAAAAGGTATGTCTCTGCTTGGCAAGCAGAGGGCAGCAGGATGGACGTTCCTGGCTCCTGCAACTATCATGATCGCGATCATGAGCTTTTATCCAATGATACGTGCATTTATCATTTCCCTGCAGACCGGAGCCGGAGCAAATATGAGATTTGCAGATCCGATCTTCAGCAACTATAAACGTATTCTGGCAGACAAGGTATTTCAGCAGTCTATTGTAAATACATTCCTGTATCTGATCATTCAGGTGCCGATCATGCTGATACTGGCAATTCTTCTGGCACAGCTTCTGAATAACAAAGATTTGAAATTTAAGGGATTTTTCCGTACCTGTGTATTTCTTCCATGTGCGACATCCCTGGTATCCTATTCATTGATCTTCCGTTCCATGTTTGCTACAGATGGTCTGATCAACAGTATTCTGATCAAACTTGGAATCTTATCTACCGGCTATAATTTTCTGGGGAATTCCGCCAGTGCCAAGATTGTAATTATCCTTGCGCTGATCTGGAGATGGACCGGATATAACATGGTATTCTATCTGGCAGGACTTCAGAATATTGAATATTCTGTATATGAAGCAGCAAAGATTGATGGCGCCAATGGCTGGAAGACTTTCTGGAAGATTACTGTTCCGCTTCTGAAACCGACAATTATTATGACATTTATCATGTCAATTAATGGTACACTGCAGTTGTTCGATGAGTCTGTCAACCTGACAAAGGGTGGACCGGCAAACTCAACAATCACAATGTCCCACTATATTTACAACACATGTTTTATTAACGTACCAAACTTTGGATATGCAGCAGCAATGTCATTTATCATATTCATTATGGTAGCTGTACTTGCATTTATTAATTTGAAAGTAGGTGATACACGTGACTAAGAAAAACAAATCAGCCATTCAGAGAAGATTGATTCCAACCTATATTTTTCTGATCATCGTGTCATTTATTTCAGTATTCCCGTTATACTGGATGATTTCAGCTGCAACTAATACATCCACAGATGTATCACGTGGACGAATTATTCCGGGAAGCCATTTTATGGAAAACTTCCGTAATCTTACATCCCAGCAGCCACTGTGGAGAGCACTTGGAAACTCCTTCTTTTATGCAATCCTTACTACAGTGATCTGTCTTCTGATCTGCTCTATCGCAGGTTACGGATTTGAAGTTTACCATGATAAGTGGAAAGACAGAGTATTTTCAATCCTGCTTCTGGCTATGATGGTTCCGCAGGTTGCAACTATGGTTCCGTTATTCAAAATGTTCTCCAAGGCAGGACTTTTGAATACAGCAGTAGGTTTTATCCTTCCGATTATTTCCACACCGTTTATGATCATGATGTTCCGTCAGAATGCCAGATCATTCCCGGTTGATATTATTGAAGCTGCACGTATTGACGGACTCAGCGAAGTAAGGATTTTCTTCCAGATGTTCATTCCTACAATGAAATCTACATATGCGGCAGCTGCTGTTATTACCTTTATGAATGCATGGAATTCTTATCTGTGGCCAAAGGTAATCATGACAGACAACAAGGCAATGACCATGCCAATGCTGATCGCCAACCTGATCACAGGTTATGTGACAGATTATGGTATGCTGATGTGCGGTGTATTGTTCTGTTCTATTCCTACAATGATCGTATTCTTTGTATTACAGAAACAGTTTGCAGAAGGTATTACCGGAGCAGTCAAATAAAAAAATTGAAAAAGAGAACACCCGGCAGATTACGAAAAGTAATTTTGCCGGGTATTTTTTGCCTGTTTATAAATAAATACATTCAAATTTGAGTAGGCATACAGGAAAAAGTAGGGTAAAATAATGCATATGCTGAAAGAATGGGAGAAAAGATATGAGCATTGAATTAAATATTCTGGACTGGTTCCAGACTCTACACACGCCGTTTCTGGACAAATTGATGGTGTTTATTACGAGCTTGGGGAATGCAGGGATTATATGGATCGTGATGACGATAGTATTTCTTCTGATTCCTAAAATGAGAAAAACAGGTGCAGTTATGACAGCTGCTTTGATAATAGATTTATTACTTTGCAATGTAATATTAAAAAATCTGGTGGCAAGGACAAGACCTTATGATGTAAATACGGGAGTGCAGCTTCTGGTATCCAGACTTCATGATTATTCTTTTCCGTCAGGACATACAGCGGCGGCATTTGCTTCGGTAACTGCTTTATATCTGGCAGGAGAAAAGAAGCTGTGGAAACCGGTTCTGGTTCTTGCCTGTCTGATAGGAATATCAAGATTGTATTTGTATGTGCATTATCCCACAGATGTTCTTGGCGGAGCCCTGGCAGGCGCTATATCAGGATATCTGGGATATCGGTTCATCCAGACCATTTTTTACAGAATAAAACAAAAGAGGGAGGGCTGTGCCAAAAGTGAAGAATAAGAAAAAGAAATCCAGTATTATTCAGGTCAGTATCGGTGTTCTGGTAGTTATTCTGGCTATCCTTATTATTATAATGATGGGAATTGTTTCTGATATTCAGGGAACGGCCCGTATTGTAAATTATACCGGTTTAGTCCGTGGAGAGACACAGAGGATCATCAAGCTGGAGGTTACCGGGGAACAGGACGATGCAATGATCCAGGAAGTAAAGTCTTTCATTGATGGTCTGCGCAATGGAAATACGAAACTGAATCTGGTATATCTGAAGGATAGGGATTTTCAGAATAAAATGCAGGAACTGGACGAAGGCTTTTCTGGTCTGTATAACGAAATCTGTTTAGGGAGATCTGAAGGATATGAAAAAACAGATATTATATCCAGAAGTGAGGATTTCTTTGTGATCTGTGATGAAGCAACAGGTCTGGCCGAAAAATATTCGCAGAAAAAAGCCACATCCTTATCATTGCTTGAAAAATATATTACAGCAGATATTGTTGTATTGATGCTGCTGATCGCATATGAGTTCATCAAAGCAATACAATATGCTGCAATGAACCGTTTGCTGCAGCAAAAGGTATATCTGGATGATGCAACGGGACTTCCGAACAAAAATAAATGTGAAGAATTGCTGAGTGAGACAGAACCGGATGCAGATACCGGTGTCTGCAGTTTTGATCTTAATAATCTCCGGCGTATTAATGACAGCAGAGGTCATGAAGCCGGTGATGCCTATATCCGTAGATTTGCCATCTGTCTGCGGGCTTCCATGCCGGCCGAGCAGTTTGTGGGAAGAGCCGGTGGAGATGAATTTCTTGCAGTTACCCATGGACTGGACAGGGAACAGATGATACAGTGCCTTGAAAAGGTGCGCAGGGATATGACAGAGGAATCCAGAGTGTATCCGGATACTCCCCTAAGCTATGCGGTGGGATTTGCACTGGCCGGCGATTTTCCCGGAAGTACAATGAGAGAACTGTTTAATTGCGCAGACAAAAACATGTATATCAATAAGAATCATGTGAAACGGGAAGAGGCTGCAGCAGAAAAGAATCAGGGATATCAGCTGTTAAAGCTGCTTAATCAGCATGGCAGTAATTTTTCAGACTGTCTGTATTGTGATGCCAGGATGGATACCTATCGGGCAATTCGTTCCAGTGAAAATTTTTTCCTGGCCTCTGATGGTGCATATTCCGGAGCAGTGGAACAGATCATAGAGGAACAGATTGAAAAGTCCTGTCAGGCAGATATCCGTGAAGGACTGCAGATTTCGGAGCTTCAAAAGAAGATGCATACGAAGGAAGACGTGCTGGAATATGAGTATAATATCGGGAAACAGGGGGCATATAACCGCCTGACACTGATTCCGGTGGACTGGGATGAGGACAAAAAGCTGCATCATTTTCTTCTGGCATTTGAAACCATCCGAAAGACTTCTGAAGGTCAGACAGGTGCAAAAGAGCAGCTTCAGCTCTATTATGAACAACTGAAACAGTCAATCCTGGAAAATGACAGCTATGTGGATGCGCTTCTGGAATTGTCAGATGTGATCTATACAGTAAATCTGACAAAGGATGCTCTGGAAAGAAGGATCGTACTGAATGGAAAAGAACAGAAGAGTCGGGAACTTTTTATGGACTATCCGCTTCCATGTTCTTATCGGGATTATTGCTGGGAATATGAGAAAAAAATCACCCAGGAAACAATTGCCGGTTACTGTATGACAGATAATTGTGAAAAGCTTCGTAAGAGGTTTGAGAACGGAGAAACCAATATGTCTGTGGAATATTGTGCCCGCGAAGACGATGGAAGTATCCGCTGGGTACAGAAAACAGTTCTTATGACTAGGATGGTAGTGTTTGATACAGAAATCCTTGCTGAGGTGCCTATGATTTATGCGATCATTCTGCTGCAGGATACCACACAGAGACATGAACGGGATGAGCAGGAACAGGCACGCCTTCAGGCAGCATTCAATGAGATGCGTGCCGAGAGCAGGGCAAAAACCAATTTCCTCAGCCGTATGAGCCATGATATCAGGACACCTCTGAATGGTATTATTGGTCTGTTAAAGATTGACGAGACTCATTTTGAGGATAAGGAACTGATACAGGAAAATCATAAAAAGATGAAGATAGCAGCGGATTATTTGCTCTCCCTTATCAATGATGTTCTGCAGATGAGTAAAATAGAGGAAGGTCATATTGTTCTGACTCATGAATATATCTGTCTCAAAGATCTGGTCTATGAGATTGAGAGTATTATCACTCACAAGGCAGCAGATGAGGATATTCAGTGGATTTATGAGAAAAATAAGGAGAATATCCCTTATCCTTATGTCTATGGAAGCTCACTGCATCTTCGCCAGATTTTTCTGAACATCTATGGAAACTGTATTAAGTATAACCGGCCGGGAGGAAAGATTACTACGGTAATGGAGGCTGCAGATGTACAGGATGGGATCTGTACATACAGATGGACGATTTCTGATACAGGTATAGGGATGAGTCCGGAGTTTCTGAGCCGCATTTTTGATCCGTTTTCACAGGAAAAAACAGATGCTCGGAGTGTTTATCAGGGAACCGGTCTGGGAATGGCGATCACTAAGGGATTGATTGAGCAGATGAATGGAAGTATTGAAGTGACAAGTCAGGTGGGAGTTGGGTCTGTGTTTGTCATTACCATTCCATTTGAGATTGCCCGGGAACAGAAAAAGGATAAGGAAATTGCAGAGAAATATGATATTCGTGGACTGCATCTGCTGGCAGCCGAGGATAATGAGCTTAATGCGGAAATCATAGAAATGCTGCTGACAGATGACGGTGCCAAGGTTACAGTTGCAAAAAACGGCAGACAGGCGGTGGAGTGCTTCGAAAATAATCCTCCAGGAACCTTTGATGCCATATTGATGGATGTTATGATGCCTGTTATGGATGGCATTGCAGCAACAAAAGCCATACGTGCCATGGACCGGCCAGATGCAAAAACAATTCCGATCATTGCAATGACTGCAAACGCATTTGAGGAAGATGCCAAAAGATGTCTCGCAGCCGGTATGACTGCACATCTGGCAAAACCTTTCCAGATAGAAGATATGGAAAAAGCCATTGTGGAGTGCTGTGGAAAGTGATGCCATCTGTAAGATCTGTTGCCATCAGTAAATTATCATAAGCAGAGTTAAAAGTCTGGATGACGAAAATATAAGTAGAGAAAGGCGTGAGTCACAGAAATGTGGGTTGCGTCTTTTTTGAGTAAAGGTAAAAAAATGTATATGTTTTGTCATAATCTGACGTATGGAAAAAGGAGGCAGAGGTTGGTATTATATTGTTAACAAAAGAAGTACTTCTAAAATAACAAAAGGACAAAGCAGGTAAAAGAAAGGAGTTTTTATGAGGAAAAAGATGATTAGCCTGATGATGACAGTCGCTATGGGGACAGTCATGATTAGTGGAGCAACAGTTGTAAAAGCGGATTCAGACGAAAAAGAAACCGTTAAATTAGCGGTGTGGTCTTCTGGAGCAGCAGATAATTTTCAGAAAGGTGCAGATGAATTTAATAAGCGCCAGGATAAAATTAATTTTGTAGTTGAAATGCAATCAGGAGATTATAGCCAATATCTTGGAGCAAAGGTGGCATCTAATGATCTTCCGGATATGTTTTTCCTGAATCCATATGCACAGGTGCAGCAGTTTGCAGCAACAGACAGAATTGTGGATTTGAGTGAGGAAGGATTTGCAACAAAGATTTATGATTCTGTAAAAGATGCATGTAGCTATGATGGAAAAATTTATGCGTATCCAATGGCTCTGGAAATGTTGGGAGTTTATTATAATCAGGAGTTATTTGAAAAGGCCGGAATTACAGAAGTACCGAAAACATTCTCACAAATGAAAGAAGTATGTGAAAAACTTCAGGCAAGTGGTATTACACCATTTGCAGCCACCTATAAAGATGCATGGACATTGAATCATTTATTTAGCTGTCTGCAGGGAGCCGCAGTTGGAGATTATGAGTCATGGGTTGCAGATATGAATGCAGGAAAAGGAAGTTTCAGGAATGATAATTCTTCACTTGAATTTGAGTTTATGGATATGATGAAAGAAAATTCCGGTGGAAATTATATGGATGCAGATTCCACATCAGGCTTTAATGCATTTGCATCAGGTGAAGCTGCTATGATTGTGACCGGAGAATTTTCTCTTCTGAATGCACAAAGTATTAATCCGGATTTACAGGTTGGTCTGTTTGGAGTACCACTCACAGAAAATGAGGAAGATGCAAAACTTGATGTAGATGTAGGAATTTGTATTGCAGTAAATCAAAATACTCCACATCTGGATGCAGTGCGTGAGGTTCTGAATTATCTAAGCGATAACACAGATGAAAACGGATGGATGCATTATAGTGCTGATTCAATGGGCGCAGCACCACCTGCAATGGATTTTACAATGTCAACAGAATATCAGTATTTCGAAGATTATAAGAATTATATGTCAAATAACCAGACAAAACCATGGGTATACTCACAGCTTGAGTCCGGCGCTGGCGATATGATTGGGCCGGTAATTCAGGGATATTTTGCCGGAACAACGGATATGGATACTACTTTAGATCAGTTAGATTCGAAATTTTCAGAGCTTCTTGAGTAAAGTAAAATCGGGAAAGATATAAGTGGTAACAGAAGCTTCTGCAGAAATGTTGCAGAAGCTTTTGTTATCAGAAAGGAAGATAATTTTATGTTGGATTGTTGTAAAAAAAATAAATGGTTTTATTTTGGTCTTACGATTCCGTCAATGTTATTATATGTTCTTGCACTTGCAGGTCCATTGCTTTTAGGAACACTTCCGGCGTCTTTTTATAATTGGAATTTGATAAAAGGAAATAAAGATTTTGTCGGTCTGGGAAATTACACTAAGCTTCTTGGAGACGAGACATTCATTCATTCTGTGGTATTTACTTTAATTCTGGCGGTAATATCAATTTTAATGTCAAATCTGATTGGCTTTGTAATAGCATATTTTTTAGATTCAAATGTACGGTGTAAAGGCGTAATACGTTCTTTATTTTTTATTCCTAATATTATCAGTGGTGTAATGGTTTCTTTTGTATGGTCTTTTATTTTTACAGGAGCCATTCCAAATCTGGCCAAAATTTTGCACGTAGATGCATTGGCTAATATCAGCTGGTTTGGAAATGCAGGTACTGCGGCTTTTACAGTTATTTTAGTAACAACATGGCAGTCTACCGGTTTTCTTATGATGTTATACATTACAGGATTGCAGACAATACAAAAAGATGTGTTGGAAGCAGCTGTTCTGGATGGATGTACAGGAATTAAGAAAATTATTTATATCCAATTGCCATTGTTAATGCCGACAATTACAATTAATCTCTTTGTATCAATTGCAGGAGCTTTCAAAGCATTTGACATTCCGTTATCACTGACTGGTGGAGGTCCGGCAAATAGTACACAGACAATTGCACTGAATATATATAATGATGCATTTGGTTCGTTTAAAATGGGATATGGCTCTGCAAAATCTATAATACTGTTTTTACTGGTAGGTATTATTGCATTGATTCAGCTTAAGATTACTAGAAAAAGGGAGGTACAGATGTAAAGTGGAAAAAGAAGGAATGAATAAAACAGTAGTTTTAAAAAGTATTTTGTGGCTGTGCCTTGGAATTATCTTTATACTTCCGGTTTTTCTTATTATCATGAATGCGTTTAAACCGAATAATGATATATTAACCTCGTTTATCTCATTTCCCAAAAGTTTATATCTGGAAAATTTTTCTGAAGCAATGCGGATTATGAACTTTTGGACAGTATTTCGCAATACGCTGTTTGTGACGGTATGTACTGTCATAGTTGCCAGTGCCGTGTCTTTTATGAGTGCATATGGAATTTCACATCTTCCTCAAAAGACAGGTGACAAATTATACACATTGTTTGTAGTAGGACAGATTATTCCGTTTCATGCAGTTATGATTGCAATTTCTATGTTATCTACAAAACTGGGACTGACTAATACGCATTTAGGACTGATTATATTTTATAGTGGGTTTTATACATCGTTTGGTGTTATGACATATGTTGGTTTTCTGAAGAGTGTGCCAAGAGAGTTGGAAGAGGCTGCTGCAATTGACGGTGCGGGACCTTTCAGAACAATGGTGCAGATTATTTTGCCACTGGTAAAATCCACAACAGTGACAATTGGCATTTTGTTTTTCCTTTGGACATGGAATGATCTGTTACTTCCGAGTATTATGATCAGCGATGTGAACCTTCGTACAATTACAGTTAATTTATATATGTTTAAATCTTCTACTAATGCTCAATGGAATCTTTTGATTGCAGGATTAGTTGTAAGTATGATACCAATTATAATTATTTATATTGTAGGACAGAAACATATTACAAGCGGTTTAACAGCGGGTGCAGTAAAATAAAAAAGACAGGAGAAGTAAAGATGAGTACATTTTATGAAGATAATATGAACATAAAAAAGATAAATGGTTTTACACTTCAGCAGGTATCAAGGGATGTATGGGCAATTGATGAGTTTGGTATAGATATTATGTATTTGATTATTGGAACGGAAAGAGCCTTATTGATTGATACTGGCATTGGAATAGGAAATATACGGTCAGTAGTAGAAACAATGACTCATCTGCCTTATGATGTAGTAAATACGCATCATCATTATGACCATGTGGGTGGAAATGGGCGCTTTTCAATGGTTTATGCACATAAAAAAGCAATTCCGGTTATTCAGGAACAGAATAATCTGCAGTCACGTAAGGAATTTTTCCGTTCACAGGAAGCCCGTCCAGAATACAATTATGAAGCAAGCCTGGAATTTGATGCATCAATTATGGGTGACTTTGAGATGAAAGGAATAGAAGAAGGATTTGTTTTCCATCTTGGAAATAGAGATTTGGAGGTTTTGGATACACCAGGACATACTAAAGATGGAATTTGTTTATTAGACAGAAAATACAGATTACTATTTTCCGGAGATACTGTTGTAAGTACGCCAGTATTGATGTTTGATACGTTTTCTGATACAATGAGTACATATCTGGAATCATTGAAAAAATTATCTCAATTAAGAAATTCATATGAACTTATTTTTCCGGGTCATTATCTTCGACCAATCGGAAGCATCTATATAGATGACCAGATTTCCTGTATTCAGGAAATATTAGAAAAGCATTTGCTTGGAGAAAAAGAAGAGTGTGGTATGACAAAGAGCGAAGTGTATTTTTACCAAAAGGCTTTAGCTTCTGTGTTATATACAGAAGATAGAATCTGCTGAATCAATCTCCGGTATAGACGCATGATATATGCGCTATACCGGGGATTCCTGTTTGTAAGAGAGGTACTAAAAAGAGATGAAGGAAAAAAAAGGACGATTATATAAGTTTTATGGAAAATTAACGATTCGAAATAAATTACTTATTTCCTGTCTCCCATTTGTTGTTTTAGGATATTTTTTAATTTTTTATAGTACTACGGTTATTATGTTTGATCAGATGAAGCAGATGGTATATGATCAGACAGAACAGAATGTTATGGAAAAAAAGAAGCTGGTTAATACATTATTAGATAATTATAATCAGGCTACCATAAAATTTTTATATTATACAAATGAAGTGCAGGAATATTTAAATACCCGTCAAAGTGTATTAAGTGTTGAAGAGCAGGAAAAACTGACTGATATGATTTCTTATCAGATAGGATCTCTTATTACAAATAATCAGGATGCGTTAATGAATGTGTGTATTTATAATAAGTTTAACGAATTATATATTAATAATGCAATTTATTATAATACAATAGAACAGACAAATGATTTTGCAGAAATACTGAAAGAAGCAGCAGAAGAAAAGCATGGAAAGCCGGTGCTTCGTATAAATCCCGTGAGGAAAAATATGATTACTTTTGCAAGAAATATCTACGTTCCCCAAATAGAAAAAAGTGATGAAAAAATCGGATTTCTGATGATGGATATTGACAAAACGGGTATGGAAAAAATCATACAGACAGGAGAGGATAGAGATGTGAACGCTATTCTCATATTGGATTCAGAAAATAATATTCTGGTTAATGGTTCAAATTTATCTGATGATAAATGTAAAACCATTTTGAAAGAACCATCTGGAAATTATAAAATTATCAGATATAATCTTCAATATGATGGGTGTAGTCTTGTAGGAATTTTGGATAAAAATCTGCTTTTTAAGAGTGTATATAAAATTTTCTTCAAAGAGATGGTGATGATTTTGGCTGCAATTTCAATTATTTCAATTGCATTATTCATAACTGCGGCTAAAATTGCAGAACAGATTCAGAAATTTATTGTAAAATTACGTCAGACTACAGAGATAAATTCCAATGCGTATGTTGAGGTTGATTCCAATGATGAATTTAGAGAACTGGCAAATGTTTATAATGCGATGTTGGAAAGAATTGACTTGCTGATTCAGCAGGTATATAAACAGCAGTTGTTAATGAAAGATGCCCAGATTGAATCTCTTCAGGCTCAGATTAACCCACACTTTCTATATAATACATTAGACTGTATTAATAGTCTTGCTGATATGGGTAAGACTACGGAAGTTAAAAAGACGGTAACATCTCTTGGAAGCATTATGAGAATGTCTATTAAAGGGGCACAGTTTTTAAAGATTGAAGAAGAATTAAAGTATGTAAATCAATATTTGTATATTCAGAAAATGCGCTTTCAGGAACATATTATCTGTCTGGTAGAAATACCGGAACAATTATATGAATATTACATTCCAAAGCTGATGATACAGCCGCTTTTGGAAAATGCAATTGTCCATGGGGTTTCAGAATTGAAAGAAACAGGAATGATAGCAGTAACCGGGAAGGAAACGGAAGATGCAATTTATATTACTGTAAAAGATAATGGAAATGGGATGCCGGAAACTATTATCAGACAGCTGGAAGAAATAAGAGAAAATGGAATACTGAAAGAGAAGGAACACATTGGTATCTTTAATATTCAGCAAAGACTTTTGCTGCTGTACGGAAAGGAATATGGTTTGACTGTGGAACATGTAAAGCCATCGGGGACAGCAGTAACCATCTGTATTCCCAAAACAAAGGGGGAAAAAGGATATGAAAGTGGTAATTATAGATGATGAACCATTGATATCAGACAAATTAAAAAGGATCATGGAAACGGGACTACGGGGTATGCATACGGTTTGTGCTTTTACAGATGCACAGATGGCATTGGATTATATTGAACAGGAAAAACCTGGGGTTATTTTGACAGATATTCGTATGCCGGGCATCACTGGAATCGATCTGGCAAAGCAGATCAATCAAATGGATTATGGAGCAAAAATTGTTTTTCTGACTGGATATGCAGAGTTTGAATATGCCAGATATGGAATAGAGTATAAAGTTTTTGACTATCTTTTAAAGCCCGTAGATGAACAGGAAGCAATCAAGTGCTTAAATCGAGCGATTAGTGCATTTCATGCAGAACAAAAACATACGGAAATGTATCAGATTTTCCAGGATTATTTTGTTAAAAATCAGGAGCTGATCAGACAACAATTTGTGGAAAAACTCTTTTTTCAACCTGTAATTTTTTCAGAAAAACAGATGGAACTGCAAAAGCAGAAGCTGCGGATTGCAATAAACGGATATAGAGTGGTGGCTGTTACATATGACAGGAATCATATGCCTTTGGAAGAAGAGAGCTATTACAGTTATATAATCCATGAATTTTTTCTGAAAAAATTTAAAGAGATACTGGCACTGGAACATGGTGGTATCTTTTATATGATCTGGCCAACAGAAGAAAAGACACTGTGGAAATTCTGCAGTAAATTAGAGCTGATCAGAAGAGAACTGGCCCAGTTGCAGCCACTGGATTGTATGATAGCTGTCAGCCATTATTCTGAAAATCTGTCTGATATTCAACAGATGAAAAAGGAAGTGTTGAAATGTCTGGAATACGGAAAAGATACGGGATGTACGCAGTTGCTTTCATATCAGGATTTACCGATGGAATATAAGGAAAATGACTTTTTCGATGTTACAGAAGCAATTACAGAACTGATCAGATATCTTCGATCCGGTAATAAGAAAAAAATATTCGAACAGATGCAGAAGATTATCAATGAGACAGAGAAAGAGACAGAAAAATATTTTAACAATATCATGGAGTTGATAGGTGCCAATATATTTTTATTTCTTTCAGGAATTCCATTGGATAAGGAAAGCAAAAATAAGATTACGGAATCATTTGAGCAACAGATTCATGTACAATCGGAAAGAAAGACAAAAGCAGACTATATGAAATATTGGCTGGAGTATATTGCAGATAATATTCAAAGTATGCATAATAATGATCAGAATCAGCTAATCCAGCAAATTTATAAATATCTGAATGATAATTTTTCACAACCAATCGGTCTGACAAATGTTTCAGAACATGTAAACAGAAATCCTTCGTATATCAGTCGTTTTATCAAACAGGCTACCGGAAGAAAATTTTCTGAAATTCTTGCAGAACTGCGTTTGGAGGAGGCAAAAAAATTATTACGTTCGTCTAATTTAAAGATTACTCAGATAGCAGAACAGGTAGGATATCCCAATCTACAATATTTTACCCGGGTTTTTACTGGCCAGATGAATATGACACCGGCAGAGTATCGGAAAATTACAACTTATTTTTAAATATTACTATGTTGCAACTTTATACAGTATTTTATAAGTATAAGGACAGTCGATTCTATAATGGCGATTTTGCAACGCTACATACAAATAAATGTAAAGGCAAATGCAGCCTCTATATCTGTAAGCAGGAAAAAAGAGATATAGGGGCTGCATTTATTTTTTTATTGAATCAAATAAGCACTCTACGTGATTGCGAAAAGCAATAAGCAGTGGATGGGGACTTAACGTACAGAAATAAGAATAAATGTAGTCAAGAAAAGTAATTTGATTTTTAACATAAAACGTGAAAATATTATGAATAAAAACTCATAAAACGTGAAGAATAGATTGACAAATGCTCATAAAACGTGATAGTTTTGAAGAAAGGAGGCGGTTCTATGTATTTAAAAAGAAAGATAGATGAGTACCTGCTGGAGTGGAAAAAAAATGAAGAAAGACTTCCGTTAATTATAAAAGGTGCAAGGCAGATTGGAAAAACGGAATCTATTAATCATTTTGCAGAACAAAATTACAGTAATATTGTGAGTATTAATTTTGTTCTGGAACCTAAATATAAAACAATATTAAGTGACGGATATGCTGTTGAAGATATTATAAAAAATATTTCTATGATAGATACATCAAAAAGATTTATAGCAGGTGACACTGTGATTATTTTTGATGAATTACAGGAGTTTCCGGATATTGCAACTGCCTTGAAGTCCTTCCGGATAGATGGAAGATTTGATGTCATATGCAGTGGTTTCTTGCTTGGAATCAATTACAGAAAAATTCATAGCAACAGTGTGGGATATAAAACAGATTATGAAATGTTTTCGATGGACTTTGAAGAATTTCTGTGGGCGAAAGGATACTCGGAGAAGCACATTGAAGATATCTTGCAACATATGCAGACAGGAACTCCATTTTCAGAAACCGAATTATCAGTCTATAAAAAATTGTTTTTGGAATATTGTGTACTTGGCGGTATGCCTGCAGTAGTAAAAGTATATATTGAAAAAAATCTTTTTACAGATACTCTGGAAATCCAGAGACAGATCCAGATGGATTATGAAGAGGATATCAGAAAATACGCTGAAGGTCTGGATCAGACTAAAATTGTAAGTGTCTATCGGAACGTACCTGTACAGCTTGCAAAAGAAAATAAAAAATTTCAATTAAGTAAAATAGACAAAAAAGCCAGAAGTCGAGAATATATGGGATGTATAACCTGGCTCGAAGATGCAGGTGTGATTTCTGTATGTTATTGTCTGCAGTATCCGGAGCTTCCATTAAAGGGAAACTATGATGACTCAAAATTCAAAATCTATTATCCAGATACAGGATTGCTGATTGCTTCATTAGATGAGGAAGCACAAGAAGACCTTCGGGCGAATAAAAATCTTGGAGTATACAAAGGTGCTTTATATGAAAATTTTGTAGCAGAGGCGTTTGTGAAACAGGGGCTTGGACTATATTACTATAAAAAAGAAAATGCTACCTTGGAAGAAGATTTTTTTGTAAGAACAAAGGATGAGTTGGTTCCGGTAGAAGTGAAGGCGAACAGGAACCGGTCTAAGTCATTGAGGCAATTGATATCCGGTGATTCTTATGGAGATATTCACTGGGGAATAAAACTTGCAGACAGTAATATTGGAATAGAAGACGGGATTTATACATTTCCATATTTCTGTACGTTCTTATTAAAACGATATCTCAAGGGAAAATGATAGCGTTAACATCAAACATTTCAGAATGCCCCGTGGACTGATCCTCCATGGGGCGTTGTATTAGCTTGGAATGGGAGTGTAACACAAATTGGAAAAGTGTACAATGAAGATTTCACAAATTCACAGGTTCACAAATTCTTCACAAAAAAATTAGCACTCACCTCTTGACAGTGCTAATAATAAGTGTTATATTACAGCTAGAACAAAGGAAGGGGAACAAAAAGAGAACAAAGAAATAAGTTCTATGAGATTCCTGATAACCTAAGTTCCAAAGAAACAAGGTAAAGATGCATAACTGAGAGTCCATCATATACAGATGGACGGTATAGAAAAGGAGAGATGACTTATGTTGATGCCTAGTATTTTTGGAGAAAATTTATTTGATGACTTTTTTGGAGATTTTCCATTTTATTATGATGACAGAGCAATGAAAGATACAGAGAAGAAACTTTACGGACGCAGAGCCAGCCATATAATGAAAACCGATATCAAGGAAACTGATAAAGGCTATGAACTGGTCGTAGATCTTCCGGGATTTACCAAAGATGAAGTAAAGGCTGACCTGGAGAATGGTTATCTGACTATCAGTGCAGAGAAAGGTCTGGACAAAGATGAGCAGGAGAAAGAGACAGGACATTATATCCGTAAGGAACGTTACGCAGGTGCCTGCAGCCGTAGCTTCTATGTAGGTAAAGAAGTTGAGAAAGAAGACATTAAAGCAGAATTCAAACATGGTATCCTCACATTATTTGTACCAAAGAAAGAAGCAAAACCAGCAGTAGAACAGAAGAAAACAATTGCCATTGAAGGCTGATGAATAAATATTCTGACTGACCCGTTAAGGGTCAGCCAGAGATTAAAAACAGATATAAAAATAAAAGCTTACACTAATAAAAGATTGAAGATAAAAGGTTGAAAAAGCCTGTAAAGATAGATTTGGAAAGTAAATCTGGCGAACAGATTTGACATATATAAAATATATTAGAAAAGGAGATATGACTTATGTTAATGCCTAGTATTTTTGGAGAAAATTTATTTGATGACTTTTTTGGAGATTTCCCATTCTATTATGATGACAGAGCAATGAAAGATGCAGAGAAGAAACTTTATGGACATAAAGCAAATCATGTAATGAAAACTGATATCAAGGAAATGAATAACGGATACGAACTGGTTGTAGATCTTCCAGGATTTAAGAAAGATGAAGTTCATGCAGCACTTGAAAATGGTTATCTGACCATCAGTGCAGAGAAAGGCCTGGATAAAGACGAGAAGGAAAAAGAGACAGGACGTTATATCCGCAGAGAACGTTATTCAGGTGCCTGCAGTCGTAGCTTCTATGTAGGTAAAGAAGTACATCAGGACGACATCAAAGCAGAATTCAAACATGGTATCCTGACATTATTTGTTCCGAAGAAAGAAGCAAAGCCAGCAGTGGAACAGAAGCACAGCATCTCCATTGAAGGATAATAGATGTTAAGTTACAGCAACGGGAGGTCAAATCTTTTGGCTTCCCGTTGTTTGCATAATGAGGATTGCAGAAATATGAAGTCAGGAATGATTGCGTTAGAATGTGTTTATGAGGGAAGGTGATGATATTGAAAAGAGACTACTATGAAGTTCTTGGCGTGAACAAAAACGCAGATGCAGCAACGATTAAGAAAGCATACAGAAAACTGGCCAAGAAATATCATCCGGACAGTAATGAGGGAAATGCTTCGGCAGCAGAGCATTTTAAGGAAGTAAATGAAGCCTATGATGTTCTGAGTGATGAGAAGAAACGTAAACTGTATGATCAGTTTGGCCACGCTGCTTTTGAAGAAGGTGCCGGTAATTATGGAAACGCACAGGGAAGTCCTTTTGGCAGTGGCTTTGGCGGAGCACAGGGCAATCCATTTGGCGGTGGTTTCCATGGCTCGTACAGTGATGGCAATGGTTATCATGAATATCATTTTGAGAATGGCGAAGATATGGATGATATCCTGAAGAACATCTTTGGTGGTGGATTTAAGAAGAGTAAATCATCCGGTGGTTTTGGAAGCAGCGGTTTCGGTGGCAGTGGATTTCATGGAAGTGGTTTTGGTGGATTCGGAAGCAATGGAACTGGCGGCTTTAGTGGTTCTTACAGCAGTAAAGGTGAGGATCTTCATGCGGAGGTTACTGTCAGCTTTGATGAAGCTGCTTTTGGCGGTAAGAAGGTTATCCGCCTGCAGAGCAGCAACGGTGGCGTCCAGAATTACGAAGTCAATATTCCGGCAGGTATTGAATCCGGTAAATCTATCAGACTTAAAGGAAAAGGATATCCGGGAGTCGGCGGAGGTGAAGCCGGTGATCTGCTTCTGAAAGTAAATGTTCAGGATAAACCTGGATATAAACGGGAAGGCAGAGATATTTACACAACTGTAAATATCCCATTTACAACAGCAGTATTTGGCGGTGAGGCGAAGGTTCACACTATTTACGGTGATGTTCTCTGTAACATTAAACCAGGTACTCAGTCCGGAACGAAGATACGTCTGAGAGGCAAAGGTATCGTTGCAATGAATAATCCGTCGGTACACGGTGATGAATATGCAACTGTACAGATTGAAGTTCCGACAAATCTGACACCGGAAGCAAGACGGAAACTGAAAGAATTTGAGCAGGAATGTAATGGAAGCCGCAGAAGCCGTGGATTTGGCAGCGGGAGTGCGGCGTGAAGAGTAATCAGAAATATTTTTGAGAATATAGTGAAGCAATTTTACAGAGAAACGAAAAGGATACATGCACAGTAACATTACCGTGTATGTATCCTTTTAGCATAATAGGGAAAAATATTCTATGAGCTTTTTCTGATATAGAATATTGTTTATCTGGGTTCTTTTCCATCGCGGAAGAGCATCATCATTTCCTTGGTCAGGCTGATATTATTGCCCTGATCCGGGATTTTGTCACGTTCTACCCACTGTGCCATGGAGAGCTCTTCATGGTCAACGGTCAGGGTATCATCGCCGTCCACATCACAGAAGAATCCGAAAAGCAGGGTACCGCTGAAGGACCATGGCTGGCTTTTGTAATAGCGGAGATTTTTTACCTTAAGGCCAACTTCCTCCATTACTTCTCTGTGAACAGTTTCTTCAATGGTTTCTCCGATTTCTGCAAAGCCTGCGATAAGGGCGTAACGCTTAAATCTGCGGCCCTCATATTTGGAAAGAATGATTTTATCTCCGTTTGTGATTCCTACGATTACTGCAGGACACAGGACAGGGTACTCCTGATTGCTGCAGGAAGGGCATTCCATCATACGTTCTTTTTGGCTGTGCAGCATTGGTTTTCCACAGCAGCCGCAGAACCGGCGCTTGCTGTACCACTGGAAAAGCTGATGTCCTGTAACTCCTGCAAATGCCAGATGCTGTGGCCGGGCTGTCCGAAGATTTCGTATATCCTGGAATTCATAATCTGGAAGAAGGGTGGTATCCAATTCCGGGATCAGATAGAAACGCTGATCATCGATAGAAAACAGATAAATATACTTGCTGTAGAGATCTGAAACTTTTTCCTCCAGATCCTGAAAACGTGGAAAATAAATATCTGCTTCCCGTTCCTGATGTGGAAGAAGAATACTGCCTTTTTCGTAGGCAAGGATAAAACTGTTCTTATCCGGGGCAGAAGGTTTGTATTCGTTGTGATAAGTATGTGGTGCGATGTCCTGAATCATATTGTAGATATCCTTTTCTTTATTTTGTTATAAAATAATTTCATAAGATTCTGATAAGATTATTTGTGAGTGTAGTTATAAATTCTTTATGGTTTATCAGAAAAATATAAGAAGATAATGAGTGGCAAAATAATACAGATTCATTATCTGTTCATAGTATATTCTTGGAGTTTTGTAAAAGCAAGCAATAAATATTTATTCTGAAAAAAGACAATATGTCAGATAATTTAATAATAATACAAAGAAAATTCATAGGTATACAAAAAAAACTAGATAGTTTATAATAGAATTTCAGAAGGATTAATGTTAGTATATGCGGAAATAGACAGGGAGGAAGAAGATTGAAGGTATTAATAGCAGATGATGAAATAAAGGTATGTCGGCTGATCCAGCACCTTGTAGATTGGGATGCCCTGGAAATGGATATTGTTGGTTTTGCAAATGATGGAAAAACTGCTTATGAAAGTATTTGTGAAAAGAAACCGGATATTGTGATTACAGATATACGTATGCCGGTATATGATGGACTTGAACTGATACGCAGGGCAAAAGAAGTGAATCCGGAGATTAATTTCATAGTAATCAGCGGTTACAGTCAGTTTGAATATGCACAGCAGGCAATCAAGTATGGGGTAAAAGACTACCTGCTGAAACCATTAAAAAAGAGAGAACTGGAAAACTCATTAACTGAAATTAAAGAATCACATGAATCTCTGATTAAGAGTACCAGAATCAGAAACGAAATGGAATCTATCATTGAAGCATCCAGAGAACATATACGGGAGAATTTTCTTATGAAAACGCTCCAAAACTCAGCAACTAATCCGCTAAAAGCAGATATGAGTCTGGAACAGTTGAATGAACAGTATGGTTGTAAATTTCATAAAGGATTTTTTACAGCAGTCAGAGTCAGGCCATTTTTCTCAAAAAATTCGGACAAATCTGCCGGTGACAGTGAAGAATTTGTAATGAACAAAATTCATCAGATGGTAAAAGAAAAATTGGAGATATACTGCGAAACTTATATGTCTACAGTATATCAGGATGAAATCGTATGCATTTTAAATACAGTGGATAAAGAGATTGAACCAGTCAGAAAAAAGCTAAA
The DNA here is from genome assembly GCF_020553185.1 of Blautia sp. MSK18_10. Classification (NCBI taxonomy): domain Bacteria; kingdom Bacillati; phylum Bacillota; class Clostridia; order Lachnospirales; family Lachnospiraceae; genus Blautia; species Blautia sp. MSK18_10. The sequence continues at coordinate 25,805 of NZ_JAJCGT010000005.1, forward strand.
ACATTTGATAGTTAATGTATCTAATTTGAAAACTGTATTTCCTGATATCAGAATAAGGATCGGACAGGGAAATACACATAGTTCTTATATGGGAATCACGGATAGTTTCCGAGAGGCAGAACTGGCGATCATGAATCGAATGGGCGAAAATGAAGATACATATATCTGCTACAGTGAAGACAGTAAAAGTGGAAAAACTAAAGAAGAAATTTTTGACAGTGGTCTGCGAAATGAAATTCTGACCTATCAGGAAAGAATGGATATTGAAGGAACCCTCCGCCTTGTTGACAAGGTTGGAGAGAAATTGAAGCCATTTAAGTATGACGGAAAACTGGTTTATGAAGTTTTTGGTGAATTAGTTGAAACATTGCGGTTTGGTATGAAATATTCTCGTGAAGGCAGAAATCTTTTTCTGATTGAAGATTATAAAAAACAGTACAGAAGGATATGGGATTATGATGAACTCTTTCAGTGGATCAAATCGGATCTGTCCCGGGTGCATCAGGTTTATATGAAGAATATTCAGGATGAAGAGAGTAAACCGATACGTGATGCAAAGAAATATATCCATGATAATTTCAACAAACATATCAGTCTGGAGAATGTCAGTGAGTATATTGGATTTAATGCTGCCTATTTTTCTACACTGTTTAAGAAAGAAACAGGAAAAAATTTCCTTGAGTATGTGACAGAGCTTCGTATCCAAAATGCAAAGAACTATCTCATACAGACTAATTATGACATTGCGGAAGTAGCATCTGCAGTAGGATATAATGATCTGAAATATTTTTCTAAATTGTTTAAGAAGACAACAGGATTGAATCCTTCAGAATTTAGAAAGTTATATAGTTAATCAAAATGTGCAGGTGCAAAAACTATGAAAAAAAGAAATATATTTAGCAGACAGGCAGTTAATTTTTTGTGGGTTCTTCTGGGATTAGGGGCAGGTCTTCAGTTTATAGAAGTTATATGGGCTGCATCGAAAGGATATCTGGGATTCTTTTCTATGATGGTGGTTGTTGTGACAGAGATAGTTATTACAGGAAGCATTTATGTGATTATTTATAAGTTTCTGATAAAACCATGTAATGAGACCAGAAAATTATTCAAACATTTTATACAGAGTGGAAGTTTTCAGGAACTGATTGATCAGGATTATCAGATTTTTCCAGAGCAGAATGAAGTAATGCAGAAGCTGGATTCCATATTGGATAAAAAGAACATTATTGAGTTATCGACAAAACATGCAGAACTTCTTGCACTGCAAAATCAGATCAATCCTCATTTTCTGTATAATACGCTGGAAGCAATACGAGGAGATGCGCTATGTGAAGGAATTGATAGTATTGCTGATACGACGGAAGCATTGTCTACATTTTTCAGATATACCATCACGGATACAGGAAATCTGGTTTCAGTAGAAGATGAACTGGAGAATGTAGAGAATTATTTTAAAATACAGCAGTATCGTTTTGGAGATAAACTGGATATGAGAGTTAATTTTCCGGATGACTATGCAAGGATCCTGGAATGTAAACTCCCTAAACTTACTTTGCAACCTGTAGTTGAAAATGCAATTTTCCATGGTCTGGAAGCGAAAGCAGAAGGTGGAGTTATCACCATTTCACTGGAGATGACAGAGAAGAAACTTCTGATCAATATTCATGATGACGGAATTGGAATTGACGAAGAAGAGCTTATAAAGATCAACCAGAGACTGGAGATAACTTCAGGGCCGCTGACAGAAGAGAAGCGTAAACGTGGAGGTATTGCTCTGCCGAATGTATCCAGGCGTATTAAGCTGTTATTTGGGGATGAATATGGAATACATATTTATAGTATTCCTAATCTTGGAACAGAAGTCAGGATATCGGTACCGATCATTACAAACAGGGAGCAGAGAAATCAGTGAAAAGAGAATTACTGAATATAGAAGGCGGAAAGATAAAAAAAGGGAATAATGTTATATTTGATGATCTGTCTCTGGAACTGTTTCAGGGAGAAATAACAGGAATCGTATTCGATGATATTCTGGAACAGAAGCTCTTTATTGATATGCTGCTTGGAGATGTTTTACTTTATTCAGGAAAGATTTTTGTAAATGAGGAAAGGAAAGCTTATGAAGAAGCTGCCAGATTGTTAAAACAGCAGGTGGCGGTGATTGGTTCTAAAAGTAAATTACTGCCTTCTATTACGATAGAAGATAATATATTTCTTTTTTCAGACAGAAAACTGTTTCTGGATCAGAAAGAGTATAGAGAACGTTTCCAGAAGTTAAGGACGGAACTGAATATTTCGGATGATATGCCTCATAAAGTCAGAAATTTATCTGCCAAGGAAAAGGTTATTATAGAATTACTTAAAGCCTATGAGGAAAGAAAGAAAATTGTGATTCTGGATGAGATTACCAGCCTTTTATCAGAAAAGGATCTGGGAGAAGTGTTTTCTCTTATTGACAAAATGAAATCCCAGATGTCATTTCTGGTTACAGTAGGATTTGAAGATTTTATTATGGAATGGATGGAATCTATTGCAGTTGTTCAAAATGGAAGAACTACATTTGTATCTGGGATTTCTCAGTTAAACTGTAAGTTGAGTAAAGTTCTGAAAGCTCTGATATATGAAAATAAGGCAGAAACATTTGGAGCCTATGGGCAGAAAGTAATAAATGGGCAGAACAATGTATTAGAAGTAAGAGATGTAAGTACCTGTTATCTGAAGAATCTTAATTTTACATTGTGTTCCGGAGAGCTGCTTAAGATTTATTATTCAGATGAAAAAAGCAAGAGCAGTTTCTGGGAAATGTTTTCGGGAGAAGAGAGCATTGAAGAAGGACAGATTTATATTTCTGAGAAATTGTATAAGGTATCAAATATGAGCCAGGCAGTACGTGAGGGCGTAGGGTTTATAACAGAAGCACCGTATAGGAGCATGATCCTGGATAATATGAGTGCAACGGAAAATGTGAGTGTGCCGCTGCATGAAAAGGTAAGAGGATTCTGGTTTGCGAAAAAGTATACCAGAAGTGTAAGTGATTTCCTTCAGAACGATGAGCTGAATAAGAAGAAACTGAAAAATATTGGAAATGCAGAACTACAGAAGCTGGCCTATGAAAAATGGCTGGTGTATCAGCCAAAGATTGTGATCATTGAGAATCCATTTACAGATATGGATATTAATATGAGGGAAATTACAAGAAAGATGATCGGAGCATTGCAGAAAAGAGGAATCGGAGTAATTCTTCTTACTGCTAACTTTGCAATTATGAATAAAATCAAGGGAGAATCCATGTTTATTAAGCACGGTGTGCTGACAAGAGAAGAAGAATGGTAAAACAAAAAAAGACGAATGTGCAATAATGATAAAAAATTTGGATAATTCGTCTTTTTTTTGTACAAAAATAAGAAACAAAAGAATGTCCCCCTTAATCTAAATATCAAAAGTTGAAAAAATAGGACCTCAAAGTTAATATGAATATACAAAATAACAAACGCGTAAAATAAACTAATGGGAGGGTTTACAAATGAAGAAAAAGTTATTAAGTGTCTTAATGGCAGCAGTAATGGTAGCCGGTGTTGGCGGCGTAGGTGCAGCACAGGTAAAGGCTGATGATGAGAAGATTCTTGGTGCAGGTATTTATTCAGCTTCTGATAACTTCAACTCTTATATTGGAAAAGCGATTACAAATGCATGCGATGGAATCTTTAAAACAAACATCGAAGATGGACAGAATGACCAGTCCACACAGAACAATCAGGTTGATACAATGCTGGCTAAAGGCGCTTCTGCAGTTGCAGTTTCTGTATGTGATGTAACAGCAGCTCCGACACTGATCCAGAAATGTAAAGACGCAGGAAATGTTCCGATCATTTTCTTCAACAAAGAGATAACAGATTACGATGTAATTAATTCTTATGAAAATGCTTATCAGGTAACATCTACAGGTGGAGATTATGGTGCATCTATTCAGGCACAGATGGTAATCGACTACTGGAAAGAACATCCGGAAATGGATAAAAACGGTGATGGAAAATTACAGCTTGTATATCTGATGGGTGACCCGGGACATACAGCATCCCAGCCGAGATGTGATTATCTCAAGAGCACGATCGAAGATGCAGGAATTGAGATTGACCTTCTTGCAGAAGATACAGGAATGTGGGTAACAGCAACTGCAAAAGAAAAAATGGATGCATGGGTATCTAAATACGGTGACGAAATTGAATGCTGCGTAGCAGGAAACGATGCAATGGCACTTGGTGCTTTATCAGCAGTAGAAGCAGCCGGATTTAATACAGATGGAGAAGAAAGCAGCAAATACATTCCGATTTATGGAATTGATGCTCTTCCTGAAATTCTTTCCAAGATTGAAAGCGGTGAGATCACAGGTTCCGTATTACAGGATGCTAAGACTCAGGGACAGACAATTGTAAAAATGGCAGAGAACCTTACAAGTGGTAAAGACGCTGTGGATGGAATCGAAGGTGTAGAAGTGGAAGAAGAAGCAAAAGCTGTACGAGTTCCATATCAGGCAATCACCAAAGATAATCTTGATTTAGCAAAGTCAACTTATGAATAAAAAATAACTGATTTTACAGGCAGGCATTCGTTTTAAACGGATGCCTGTAATAAAAAAGAGGGAAAGGATTTTAAAATGGGAACAGAATATATATTGGAATTAAAGCATATTTCAAAATCGTTTCCTGGTGTAAAAGCACTTGACGATGTAACGTTATGTGTACGTCCTGGAACAGTGCATTCTCTTATGGGAGAAAATGGTGCAGGTAAATCCACATTAATGAAATGTCTGTTCGGTATTTATTCATTTGATGAGGGCGAAATCATTCTGGATGGCAAAAACATTAAATTTTCCAGCCCATCAGAAGCATTACAGAATCATGTATCCATGGTGCATCAGGAACTGAACCAGGTATTAAATCAGACAGTTATGGAAAATATGTGGCTTGGAAGATTTCCAATGAAGCATGGTCTGGTAGATGACCAGAAAATGTATGAAGACACAAAAGCGATTTTCGATGATTTGGATATTCAGGTAAATCCGAAGGTTAAGATAGGAACCCTGAAAGTTTCACAAAAACAGATGATAGAGATTGCAAAAGCAGTTTCGTATAACTCAAAAGTAATTGTAATGGATGAACCGACTTCATCGCTTACAGAGAAAGAAGTAGAGCATCTTTTTAAGATTATAGAAAAGCTTAAGAAAAAGAATACCAGTATTATTTATATATCACATAAAATGGAAGAAATTTTGCGTATTTCTGATGATGTAACAGTCATGAGAGATGGCAAGTGGATCGATACAAAACCTGCCAGTGAGTTGACCATTGATAAGATCATCAAAATGATGGTTGGACGAGAATTAAAAGACCGCTATCCGGAAAAGAAAGCCAAGATAGGTGATGTATTAATGGAAGTAAAAGACCTCGGTACATTAAATCCAGGATTTGAGGGCGTTAATTTTCAATTACATAAGGGAGAAATCCTTGGAATCGCCGGATTAGTAGGATCTAAGAGAACGGAAATCCTTGAAACATTATTTGGCATAAGAATGAAAGGCAAAGGTCAGATACTGGTAAAAGGAAAAGAAGTTCAGAACAGAAGTCCAAAAGAGGCAATGGCGAATGGATTTGCAATGCTGACAGAGGAACGAAGATCGGATGGTATTTTTGGAGGTTTGAGTGTTGGATTTAATATGACAATTTCCAATTTACCGAAATATCAGAAGACGGGACTTTTAAACGGAGAAAAAATGAAAGCAGATATTACCAAAATGATAAATGCCATGAAAGTAAAAACTCCGTCAATGAAGTCCAAGATCGCAAACCTTTCAGGAGGAAATCAGCAGAAAGTAATTCTGGGCAGATGGCTGCTGACAGATCCTGATATCCTGCTCTTGGATGAGCCTACCAGGGGTATTGACGTAGGTGCTAAATTTGAAATCTATCAGCTGATCAACCAGCTGGCTGAGCAAGGAAAAGGAATTATCGTAGTAAGCTCAGAAATGCCGGAACTGTTCGGAATTTCCGACAGGATTCTGGTTATGAGCAATGGACATCAATCAGCTATATTTGATTCAAAAGAAGTAGGACAGGTAGATGTTATGCAGGCAGCGGCCCGATTTATCTGATCTTTCAATACGAACTCAGGAGGGGATTCTGGTGAAAAATTCAAAGAACATTTCAATTAAAGAACTTATTGCTGAAAAAGCAATTTATCTGGTTTTTATTATCCTGTTAGTTGCAATTGTGGTAGTAGAACCAAGATTCTTATCATTCAATAACTTTAAAAATATTTTTGCGCAGTCATCAACTAAGATTATTATTGCATTAGCAGCCGGAATGGTACTGGTAGTGCAGGGCGTTGACCTTTCCACAGGACGTATGATCGGTCTGGCAGCAGTTATCTTCGCATCTTTAGTTCAGAATCCGGACTATGCATACAGAATGTATCCGAATTTAAAAGAGCTTCCGCTGATCGTTCCATTATTACTGGTACTGGCAATCTGTCTTGTACTTGGTGGAATATCCGGTGTGCTTGTTGCAGTATTTAAAGTACCGCCGTTTATCGCAACGCTTGGTATGCAGTTGATCTTATATGGTGCATCTTCTATTTATTTTGACCGTCCGCCATATGGTGCACAGCCAATTGGTGGTATTGATTCAAAAGTAACTCAGATTGCAATTGGTTCCATTGGAATCGGAGATTTCCAGATTCCGTATCTGATCATCATTGCCGCAGCAGTATGTGTAGTTATGTGGATCGTATGGAATAAAACAAAATTTGGTAAATATATGTTTGCAGTAGGTGGTAACCCGGAAGCTGCAAAAGTATCCGGTGTAAATGTTATAAAGACACAGATTATGGTTTACGCAATTGCAGGTATGATGTATGCATTTGCAGCAGCCCTGGAAGTAGGACGTATCGGAAGTGCTTCCAATACAACCGGTAACGGATATGAAATGGATGCAGTTGCTGCCTGCGTAATCGGCGGTGTATCTCTTTCAGGTGGTGTTGGTAGTGTAGGCGGTATCGTAATTGGTGTTCTGATGTTCACAGTTATCAATTATGGCCTTGCATTCATTGGTGTAAACATGTACTGGCAGTATATCGTAAAAGGTCTGATCATTCTTCTTGCTGTTATTATTGACATGAGAAAATATGCAAAGAGAAAATAAAAATAAACATCAGACAAGTGCAATTATGAAAGGAGAAGTAAAGGATGAGGGATGTAGTAAAAAGAACAAAACTGACAGAAAATTGTTCAAAAAAAACAATAAAGAAATATGTAGATGAAGTGATCCAGGAACTCACACTGGATGAGAAGATCGGTGTAATGTCAGGCCAGGTTACAGAGAAGAAATTACTGGATGATCTGTTCCTGATCGAACACTATAATGTAAAGCCATATCCGACAAAGGCAGTAGAACGTCTGGGAATTCCGAATATCCGTTTCGTAGACGGACCAAGAGGTGTTGTTGCCGGATCTGCCACCTGCTTTCCTGTTTCTATGGCAAGAGGTGCCAGCTTTGACCGTGATTTGGAAGAGAAGATTGGAGAAGTGATCGGTGCAGAGGTTCGTGCAGTGGGCGGAAACTATTACGGCGGTGTGTGCATCAATCTTCCAAGAAATCCACGCTGGGGCCGTGCGCAGGAGTGCTACGGAGAAGATACCTATCATCTGGGAGAAATGGGGGCAGCTCTGACGAGAGGTGTTCAGAGCCAGAATGTTATGGCGTGCATTAAACATTTCGCAATGAACAGTATTGAAAATGCGAGATTTAAAGCTGATGTGCATGCAGATAAGAGAACACTTTTTGAAGTATATCTTCCTCACTTCAAGAGATGTATTGAAGAAGGCGCGGCTTCTGTAATGGGAGCATACAATAAAGTTTATGGAGAACAGGCATCTGAGAGTAAATATTTGTTAAAAGATATCCTCAGAGATAAATGGGGATTCGAGGGATTTACTTTATCTGATTTCCTCTGGGCTGTAAAAGATGGTCCAAAGGCAGTAAAGAGTGGAATGAATGTTGAAATGCCATGTATCTGTCATTATGCAGAACAGATCCCTAAAGCAATTGAAGACGGAACTCTTGCTATGGAAGATGTAGATGAAGCAGTTGGTTACATTCTTCGTACTGTACTCTATTATGAGACAAGAAAAGATCCGCAGGAATATACAGAAGATATTCTTGCATGCCCGGAACATATAGCAGTAGCAAAGAGAGCAGCAGAAGAATCGATGGTACTTCTGAAGAATGAAAATCATGTACTTCCGCTTGATAAAGAGAAAACAGAGAAGATCGTAGTTCTTGGAGTACTGGGAGATACAGAAAATATCGGCGACCATGGTTCCAGTAAGGTTCATCCATATTATACAGTTACGCCATTTAAAGGCCTGATGAAAAAAATGCCGAAAGCACAGATCCTTTATAATGACGGAAGTGATCTGGAACGTGCAAAAGAACTTGCAGCAGATGCTGATGCAGTAGTGATCGTTGCCGGTTATATCCATAGCGATGAAGGAGAATATCTGGCTGATAGAAGTGATATTGCCGGAATGGGCGGAGACAGAGCAAGCATGAGACTTCATCAGAGAGATATCGATCTGATTCATGGTGTAAAGGGTGTGAATCCGAATACTGTCGTTTCCATTATCGGAAGTAGTGCGATCCTGATCGATGAGTGGGAAAAAGATGTTCCTGCAATTATCTTCTCCTTCTACAGTGGAATGGAAGGCGGGAATGTACTGGCAGATATTCTGTTCGGTGATGTTTGCCCAAGCGGTAAACTTCCATATACAGTAGCACTTTCCGAAGACAGTTATCCTGATTTTGATCCTGACTGCACATATGCAGAGTATGAATACTATCATGGCTACTGCAAGATGGATAAAGAAAACATTCCTGTTTTGTATCCGTTTGGCTATGGTTTATCCTATACAACATTTGACATCAGCGAGCCGACAGTTGAAGTATTTGATAAAACAGCAAAGATTTCTGTTAATGTAAAGAATACAGGAGATGTAAAAGGCGCAGAAGTTGTACAGCTTTATATCGGATGTGAGGGAAGTGCTGTAGATCGTCCGGTTAAAATCTTGAAAGATTTCGCGAGAGTAGAATTAATGCCGGGAGAAGAAAAGAAAGTTTCTCTTCAGGTAAGTTCGAAGGATATGGCTTATTATTCAGAAGAAAAAGATGATTTTGTAGAAGAGGATATTACATATATTGCATATACAGGTGATTGCAGCTGTAAAGAAGCATTAAAATCCGTGAAATTTGAATTTGGAAAATAACAGGGAGAAAATACTATGAGAATTGGTGCGGATTATTATCCAGAACATTGGGAAAAAGAGCGTTGGAAAACAGATGCAGAGATGATGGTCAAAGCAAATATCAAAGTAATCAGAATTGGTGAATTTGCATGGAGCCTTTATGAGCCTGAAGAAGGAAAATACGAATTTGACTGGATGGATGAGGCACTGGATTTTTTTGGAAAGTACGGAATCAAGGTAGTAATGTGTACACCTTCAGCTACCCCTCCTAAATGGATGATAGATAAGTATCCAGATATTCTTCAGAATGATATTCATGGAAATCCGAAGCTCTTCGGAACAAGAAAGCATTACTGCTTTAACAGTGAGACATACAGAGAAAAAACAAAAAAATTAAATACCCTTATTGCAAAGAGATATGCAAAACATCCTGCAATTGAAGCATGGCAGGTAGATAATGAACTGGGATGGTCAAATACAACCAGATGTTACTGTAAATCCTGCGAAAATCGTTTTCGTAACTGGCTGAAAGAGAAATATGGTACCATTGATAATCTGAATAAAACATATGGAACTACTTTCTGGAGTCAGATATACAGAAGCTTCGATGAACTGATCATCCCGAAGGCAGGAGCCTGCTATGATACCTGCCATGACACACAGGGACAGAATCCTGCACTGTTGTTAGATTATTATCGTTTCTGCAGCGATTCCGTAATTGATTTTACAAAAGAATCTGTAAAGACGATCAGAGAATATTCTGATCTTCCGATAACCAGTAATCTTCTGGATGCTGCAATTAATTCAGGAACAGGAATCGACTACTTTAAGTTATCCAAAGAATTTGACTTCGTAACATGGGATAATTACATTGAATTCCAGTGGGGAAAAGCAAAACCGGAAACAGTATCAAGAGACCATGCATTACTAAGAAGTTATAAAAAGAAACCATTCTGGGTTATGGAACAGCAGTCCGGTCCCTGTGGATGGAGCAAGATGGGTCCGACACCAACACCTGGAAAACTCCGTCTGTGGACATATCAGTCTGTAGCAAATGGAGCTGATACAGTTGTATACTTCCGCTGGAGAGCATGTCCGTTTGGAACAGAAGAGCTCTGGCATGGTATTTTGAATCATGATGGAAAACCAAACAGAAGATATGCTGAGATTTCCCAGGTGGGAGCAGAAATGGAAGAATTAAGTAAGAGCTATCAGGCACTGATGCCGAGAGCACGTGTTGCGATCATTAAATCCTTTGACAGTGAATGGAGCCAGTCCATCCATCGTCAGGTAGAAGGATTATACTATGATTCCTTATTGCTTGATTATTACCGCCCATTCTGGAATATGGGAATTCCGGTAGATTTCGTGACAGCAGAAGAAGAATTAGATGGATATGATCTTGTTCTTGCACCAATGCTGATGATGGTATCAGATGAAGGAAAGAAGAACATTGAGTCTTATGCACAGGCAGGTGGAAAAATTCTGTTCTCATTCAGAAGTGGAATCAAAGATATGTACAATAACATGCTTACAGAAACTGTACCAGGTGTATTTGCAGACCTGGCAGGTGTAGAAGTTGAAGATTATGATCCGCTTCTTGAGAAAACAACAGCTGCATCCGGTGTATTTGGCAACGGAACTGCACATATGTGGTGTGATATAGTGAAACCGGTTACTGCAAAAATACTTGGCAGATATACTTCTGATTTCTATGCAGGTGAAGCATGCATGACTGTAAATCAGACAGGAAAAGGTGAGGTATATTACCTTGGCTGCGATCTGGATGAAAAAGCCATGAAAATGTTGGCTGTTTATCTGGGAAGAAAAGCAGGGATTGATATGGATTTATATAAAGTTGATGGTGTAGAAGTTGTAGATGCTACAGATGGAACAAATGATGCATTGTTTATTTTGAACTATAATGACCATTCAGTTATAGTTTCAATGGAGCAGTCATATGAGAATATGATCACACATGAAACAGTGGAGAATGTTGTTGAATTAAAACCATATGATGTTGCAATTTTAAAAGAAGCAAATTAAAAAAATAATGAAGGGGAGCTGCTGTGAAGCAGGCAGTTCTAGAGCAGGGTGAGCAATTCATTTAGAATTACTCGCCCTGTTTATGTTATAGAAAAAAAGAAAAATAAAATCAGAAAAAACAGTTGATTTTTAAAAGCGATGGTAATATAATCATTTTAACAAATTGATTGGTATAACCAATATAAGAAGAGGTAATACTATAAGGAGGGGCTTTGCAGTTATGGGATATGTAAAATGGAGTTATGACACATTAAATACTTTTTGCCACGACGTATTTCGTAAATTTGGTTTTAATGAAGAAGAGACGAATATCATCAAGGATGTTTTGCTTACCGCAGATCTGTACGGGATTGAAAGCCATGGAATGCAGAGAATGGTAAGATATGATAAAGGAATTGAGAAGGGAACCATCCATCCGGATGCGAAACCTGAGGTCGTATTTGAGACACCTGTATCAGCAGTGATCGACGGACATGACGGTATGGGACAGCTGATTTCCCATTTTGCAATGGAGAAAGCTATTGAGAAGGCGAAGAAAACAGGTGTTGGATTTGTATCTGTAAGAAACTCCAATCATTTCGGTATTGCAGGATATTATGCGGAAATGGCTTCCAAACAGGGCTTACTTGGTATGGCATGTACCAACTCGGAAGCAATCATGGTACCTACCTTTGGACGAAAAGCAATGCTTGGTTCCAATCCCATTGCAGTGGCAATGCCGGCAGAACCTTATCCATTCCTTTTTGACTGCTCCACAACAGTAGTTACCAGAGGAAAACTGGAAATGTATAATAAGATGGGAAAACCACTTCCACAGGGCTGGGCTCTGGGAGCAAATGGTCAGGAAAGCACAGATGCCCCGGATGTACTTGCCAATATTGTTGCCAAGAAAGGCGGCGGAATCATGCCACTTGGTGGTAATAAAGAGGTAAACGGAAGTCATAAGGGTTACGGTTATGGAATGCTCTGCGAGATTTTCAGCTCCATCTTTTCCATGGGTGTTACTTCTGATAAATGCTGTACATTTAAAGACAAGACAGGTATCTGTCATGGATTTGCTGCCATTGATCCCGCAATCTTCGGAAATGCAGATGATATCAGGGCGCATTTTTCCGAATATCTGGAAACTCTTCGTCAGAGTCCAAAGGCAGAAGGCGCAGAGCAGATTTATACTCATGGTGAGAAGGAAGTATTTGCAGAAAAAGAGCGCAGAGAGAATGGCATTCCTGTAAATGACAACACAATGGTTGAGCTTGCCAACCTCTGCAATTATTTGAAGGTTGATTTTGGCTCTTACTTCAAGGGCTATGAACTGCCGAAGGACAGTAAGTTCTTTAGTGGTAATTATTAAATAAGCGCCCATCATGCTGATAACCATAACTATAGAATATATCATATAAAATTACTTTTTTTGAGACGCCCGTTTATCAGCATGTGGAAATAAAAAGAAACTGCATAATCAGATACGACCGGTAGAATTTACAGATCGTATCTGATATGCAGTTTTTTGTTTCCTTTAATTTTCTTCAGTATTCTTCGGACAGTTATGAGCATTCATGTCATCGTTGTCTGTCATAAGATATTTGCGGATCGCAAACAGAACTGCGATACTGAGTACGCCAAGAAGAGTTTCTGCTGGCCCGAGGTGTTCGACTACCATCTGACGTGCTGTGGCAAACATCAGAACCTCAACAACTGTCTGTGCGGAATGCTGGCAGAGCATTTTTACAAATTCCACGCCTACTACCAGAGACAAAGCCTGGGAAAGGAAAGTGCTGAAAAATTCTGTATCCATGGACATAACAGAAGTATCTGCAACCTCCATGATCAGCCGGAAGCCTGCCAGTGCGATCACCAGCAGAATTACCATAGAAAGAGCAATTTCCGCGTAACGTGAAATATTGTAAATGATTGTGTTAAAGTGTTTACGAATGTTATGGTTAACCTGTCGTTTGGGGCTCATAACTGTGAGTCCTTTCTGTTTTGTTGTATATGGTGAATGTAAAGAAGTGTAACTGTTTATAGTGTTACGAAAAAGATTAATATAAATAATCTTTATTTACATAACCATATTTGCAGAGTTTCTGGGAGTAAACATACCAGTACTGTGCATCAGTTGTATCCACAAGCTGAACTGTATCGCCGGAATATAACTGTCCGATCTCGTTGGAAGAGTCGTAAGCCTTCGCAGAGCGCAGAGCCAGATAACCGGTAGCAACACTGACTGTTCTGGTGGCATATGTGGTTGTTCCGCCAATCAGATAATCTTTATTTACATATCCGTTTTTTCCTAACTTCTGAGAGTAAACGTACCAGTACTGGGAATCGCTGGTGTCGATAAGCTGAACTGTATCGCCGGAATACAGCTGTCCGATCTCATTGGAGGAATCATAAGCTTTTGCGGAACGCAGAGCCAGATAACCCTTGGCAACACTGACAGTCCTTGAATCTCCGGAAGAACTCTGTGCACTGGCAGCAGTATCGCCACTGTAATATAAGTAATCTTTATTTACATAGCCGGATAAGTTCAGTTTCGGAGAATAGACATACCAGTACTGAGGATCACTGCTGTCAGAAACTGTTACTGTATCACCGGAGTATAACTGTCCGATCTCGTTAGAAGAGTCATAAGCCTTTGTAGAACGCAGAGCCAGATAACCTTTGGCAACACTGACAGTATAAGAACCGGACGAACTTGTCGGCTGTGATGAGAGGAAATACAGGTAATCGTTATTTACGTATCCGGATTTGTTCAGTTTTGGAGAATAGACGTACCAGTAATCACTGGTGGTATATTCTGTAACTTCAACAGTATCACCGGAATACAGCTCGCCGATCTCGTTGGAGGAATCATAAGCCATGGCAGAGCGCAGAGCCAGATACCCTTTACTTACACCTACCTGATAAGTGTCAGATGCCATAACGATCTGTGAGCTGCAGGGTACAGATACAGCAGCAATCGTAGCTGCAAGAATCATGGGAATTGCAATATTTTTTCTTTTTTTCATAGTGAACCCCTCCTTTGGGTTATTATGTACTCTGAGAGTACATTATTTAATTATAGTAATCGTAAATCGTTCTGCTTAAGGTAGCGATTGTATTCTGTGCGGAACCGGCGCTTGAGAGATTCTGGGACATAAATACGATTACTACGTCATTTTTGGAATCATAGATGATTCCGGCATCATTTTCCACGTTGTCAAGTTCTCCGGTTTTATTTGCGGTTTTGACTCCTTCCGGAAGCTGTGCGGGAATTTTGTTACAGCGTGTCTGTGCCTTGAGCAGATTAAACATATCAGTGGCATGGGTGTAGCCGGATGTATCCTGTTTATAAATCTCCTGCAGGAGATGACCACAGTCTCCTACAGATGTGTAGTTATCATCATTCTCATTGCTGGCAAGGAGCATACGTCCCATGTGAGTCTGGTCATAGCCATGTGCCTGGCAGAAGCTGTTGACAGCCTGCATACCTGCTGCGGAATCACCGCCGCCAAGATAAGTTGTCAGGGTATTGGCTGCATCGTTATCGCTGACTGTGATCATGGAGTACAGATTGGAGTCTACAGAATCTCTGCCGTATTGTCCGGTTATCTGATCATAATTCTCGTAGACAGCTCCCATGATATAGAGCTTGATCAGGCTTGCAGCCTGCATTTTCTGATCATTAAGACTGCCCTCGGTTCCATTTACAAGATCGGATATGAAAACAGCCCAGGTTCCGTTTTCAGCGGGAAGCTGACTTTGAACCTGTTTTAAAATTGTCTCCAGTTTCTCATCTGTGACCGGTTCTGAAGATGTGCCTGCCCCGGAACCGTTAAAGACGCTTTCAGAACTCTCTGAAGATGAAGAAGGGGAAAGCATTCCCTGACCTTCTACGGATGTTCCCGCGGCCTCTGCATTTTCAGCAGCATGACTGCTGTATGCAGGAGTAACAAGAAGGCTGAGCGATAGCAGAGGTATTAATAATTTTTTTGAAAACATTGCGTTCACCACCTGTTAAATATTTACTGTAAAACATTCGGAATCTGTTGATCTGTTATATAAATCGTATTTCTTCATGTTTAGATAAATCAGATTTAAAAGTCTTATTGTGCAAGCACAAATGATTTTTAAAATCTGATATCTGTATGTACAAAATTATACAGTGTTAAGAGTTGTGTTACAAGTGTATTTACGGTTGATTTTAAAATTTATTATATGGCTGCCGGTTACTGTTGGCACAATACTTGAGATGCGTTCATACAATTTGTAGGAATACGGGCGTGAAAAATCCGCATATCTGATTATATATTTTGAATTATATAAATGCTACAATAAAATCATCAGAAACGAGATAAAGAACGACAAATTAAACAAATAAATGTGGGAATGTGGGGGCATTTTCATATTGCATGAGGAGGTAGATTATATGTTAACACCGAAACAGAATATGCTGGAAGTTATAAAAGGCGGAAATCCTGACAGATTTGTTAATCAGTATGAAGCAGTGCAGCTTCTTTTTCATCCGTTTATGTTTACAAACCCGCTGCTTCAGCCCGGACAGGAAAATGTAGTGAATGCATGGGGGGTAACCAATACTTTTCCGAAAGGAGTTCCGGGTTCTTTTCCTGTACATACTCCTGACAAGATCGTGGTAAAGGATATTGAAGACTGGAAAGACTATGTACATGCACCGTCTTTGAAATTTACCCAGGATCAGTGGGATATGGTGAAGGCTCAGTATGATGCAGTTGACGGAGAACAGGCATTTAAAGCAGCTTTCGTTGCACCGGGATTATTTGAGCAGACTCATCATCTGTGTGAGATCAGTAATGCGTTGGTTTATTATATTACTAATCCGGATGAAATGCATGATCTGATCAAATATCTGACAGAGTGGGAACTGGAACTTGCTGAAGGTATCTGTTCCAACCTTCATCCTGATGCATTATTCCATCATGATGACTGGGGTGGACTGGACAGTACATTTATGAGTCCTGCAATGTTTGATGAATTTTTACTTGAGCCATATAAAGAAATTTACGGATATTATCACAGTCATGGCGTTGAGCTGGTTATCCATCATTCTGACAGTTACGCAGCAACACTGGTTCCTTCTATGATTGAGATGGGGATCGATGTATGGCAGGGATGTATGGAAACCAATAATCTTCCGGAACTGATCAGGAAATATGGCGGAAAGATCAGCTTCATGGGCGGTATCGAAAATCGTGCAGTTGATTTTGAGGGCTGGACAGATGAGAATTGTGATGCAGTGGTACGTCGTGTCTGCGAAGAATGTGGAAACAAATACTTTATTCCGTGTATCGCTCAGGGTGGCCCTGGTTCTGTTTATCCGGGTGTTTATAAATCTCTCTGTGATTCCATTGACAAGCTGAATGAAGAGAAATTTGGCATTAAGGCATCTGAATCTACAAGGCTTCCATGGCAGATTATGTTCTGATCTCAGGTGTTGCAGAGGATGATGCTATGGAGGTGTTTGAAAATGATTATTATTGGTGAGAAAATTAATGGTTCTATCCCGATCGTTGCAGAAGCGATCGCGAAAAGAGACTCTGAATTTATTAAAGCAAGAGCAAAGCTTCAGGCGGAAAGCGGAGCTACTTATATTGACTGTTGCGCTTCTGTTCCGGAAGCGGAAGAAGTGGAAACATTGAAATGGATGATCGACTGTATTCAGGAGGTTACAGATCTTCCGATCTCAATTGACAGCCCGAGTCCGGATGTTCTGGCACAGGCTTATAAGTTCTGTAAGAAACCTGGAATTTTTAACTCTGTATCAGGAGAGGGACATAAGATTGATACGATTTTCCCGATCATGGCTGAGCCGGGAAATGAGGGATGGCAGGTAATTGCGCTGCTGAGTGACAATACAGGTATTCCGAAATGTGCAGCAGACCGTCTGAAAGTTTTTGACAAGATCATGGCGAAAGCGAAAGAGTACGGAATTGCTCCGGACAGGATTCACATTGATCCGCTGGTTGAGATGCTTTGTACTTCTGAGGATGGTATTGCAACGAATATTGAGACGATCACAAGTGTACGTGAGCAGTATCCGACCATTCATATTACGGCAGCGATCAGTAATATTTCCTTTAATCTGCCGGTTCGTAAGCTGATTAATTACGGGTTCCTGGTACTGGCAATGAATGCAGGACTGGACAGTGGAATTATGGATCCGACAAATAAGGATATGCTTGGACTGGTTTATGCAACAGAAGCATTACTTGGTCTGGATGATTATTGTATGGAATATATAGGGGCTTACAGAGAAGGCTTAATTGGTACAACAAAGAAGAAGTAGGTTGAATCTGCAGAAACTGTGTAAATGAATTAAGTGGTTGGAATCTGAAATTGAGAAATAACAGGAGGATTTGATTATGTCTAAGATAAATGAAGTTGCGGAATTAGTTGAAAAAGGGAAAGCGAAATTAGTAGGACCGGCTGTACAGGAAGCCATTGATGAGGGTGATGATCCGGTTGCGATTCTGAATGATGGTATGATCAGTGCGATGTCTGTAGTTGGTGAGAAATTCAAAAATGGTGAGATCTTTGTTCCGGAGATGCTGGTTGCAGCTCGTGCTATGAAGAAAGGTGTTGAGGTTCTGAAACCGCATCTGGCATCTGGTTCTACAGGTGCACTTGGTAAGGTTATCATTGCTACGGTTTCCGGTGACCTTCATGATATTGGTAAGAATCTGGTTGCCATGATGATCGAGAGTGCCGGATTTGAGGTGATCGATCTTGGAGTTGATGTTCCGGCGGCTAAGATTATTGAGTGCTATAAAGAGAATCCGGATGTTAAGATCATTGCTCTTTCTGCGCTGCTGACTACTACTATGCCGGCTCTGAAGGAGACTGTTGAGGCGTTGAATGCGGCGGATTTCAGAGGTAATATTAAGGTTATGGTTGGCGGAGCGCCGATTACAGAAGCTTTTGCTGAGGAAATTGGTGCTGACGGATATTCTGATGATGCGGCTAGTGCGGCTTCACTGGCTAAGAAGTTGGCGGCCTGATCTGATTGGTTTGTGCAGGTATTAGTATAACGCGAAAATATTATGAGGGGACTGCTCTGTGGAGTGGTCCTTTCGTGTATTTTGGGATTTTTTGGAGTGTGTTATAATGGGAAAAAGGGGACGCTCAGAAAAATATTTTATTTCATGTGCGGTTTCGGGGTCTAAGATATTCTAACCTCTCAGAAATCTGCTAAAGGCATGAGCAGCCTTCTCAAACTCGCTCCGTTGCAAACTTCGCTCAGACAGTGATACAGTCTGCTCATAACGCAGATTTCTGAGAGCTAAGAATATCTAAGACCCCTGCAAATGCACATGAAATAAAATATTTTTCTGAGCTGGCTGTTGGTTGTTGTGATGTTTGGATTGGATATGTGGGAGGTTTTTATGGCTTGGGTTAAGTTTGTGCGTGAAGGGATTGAGATAGAAGTGAATGCCGGGATGTCTGTGTTGGAAGCTGAGATTCGGGCGGGTTTGAGGCCGGATGCGCCTTGTGGCGGGCTGGGAAAATGTGGGAAGTGTCTGGTTAAGATTGATGGTGAAGTTGTTAAGGCGTGTCAGGTGCGGATTGGTGAAGGTGAGACTTGTGTAGTGGAGACATTGGACAGGGCTGGCAATGAGAAGATTTTAACGGATGGATTTAACAGAGAAGTTGTGTTTGAACCGGGACTACGGATGGCTCAGGTTGAGCTGGAGAAGGCGAAAACCGGGGAGAAGCGGTCGGACTGGCAGAGGCTGCTGGATGCGCTGGCGGAGACAGATGGTGAGGTTGAGCCGGGGCAGATGGAGGTGGATCTGAAGCTGGCGGGTGAATTGTATGGGATGCGCAGGGATTCTGATGAATGGTATGTGATTTACAGTAGACGACGAATTCTGGAAATGAGGAAGGAAGCTGGTCGGAGGTGTCTGGCGGCTTTTGATATTGGGACGACTACCATTGCGGGGTATTTGCTGGATGGTGCGGATGGGAGGACTCTGGCAGTTGAGAGCAGGATGAATCCGCAGGCGCAGTATGGTGCGGATGTGATCATGCGGGCGAATTATGCGTTGGAGCATGGAACAGAAGCGTTAAGTATGTGTGTTCGGAAAGCGGTTAATGAGATGTTGGGAAGTCTGGCAGAGGATGCAGGGATAAGGAGAGAGGATGTTTTTCAGGTGTGTGTTGTGGGAAATACTTGTATGCATCATCTGTTTCTGGGGATTTCTCCGGCTTCGCTGGTACATGCGCCCTATATTCCGGCTGTGAGTGAGAGGCTGGTGCTGAATGCGGGGGATTATGGTCTGGCTGTGCAGGAGCGTGCAGAGTTGATCATGCTTTCGGATATTGCAGGATATGTGGGAGCGGATACCTGTGGATGTCTGCTGGCTATCAGGCAGGATCAGCAGGAAGAGATTTCTCTGATGATCGATATTGGAACGAATGGTGAGATGGTTCTGGGAAACAGGGAGCGGATGGTGACCTGTTCTACTGCGGCCGGGCCTGCTTTTGAGGGTGCAAAGATTGAGTGTGGAATGCGTGGCGCGGCCGGGGCTGTGGATCATGTGAAGTATGAGGATGGGAAGTGGAACTATACAACTGTTGGGAATAAGCCGGCGGTTGGTTTGTGTGGTTCGGGATTGATCGATCTGGTGGCGGGTCTTCTGGATGCTGGAATGCTGGATGAGAATGGTGTGCTGAGAAGTGGACAGGAGAAGCAGGGTGTGTTTATTCTGGTACCGCCAGAGCGAGGCGGTAATGAGAGAGGGGTTTATCTGACGCAGAAGGATCTCGGAGAGGTTCAGCTTGCGAAAGCTGCGATTGCAGCGGGAATTCAGATGCTTATGGAGCGGCTTGGGATTACAGAAGATGATATCTGTTCGGTATATATTGCAGGTGCTTTTGGCAACTATATGGATCCGGTCAGTGCCGGGAAGATTGGCTTGCTTCCGGCGACGCTTGTGAAGAAAGTGAAACCAGTGGGAAACGCTGCTGGTGAGGGTGCGAAGATCGCACTTGTGAATGAGAAGGAAATGCTGGAGATGGATGAGCTGGTGAGAAAGATTGAATTCGTTGAACTGGCTGCTTCGGCTGATTTTCAGGATCATTTTATTGATGAACTGGGATTTGAGACAGGTGAATGATTTTATCCGCCTGATGAGATTGCTATAGACTATACAAGAGAGTAAGGGGTTAGATTATGGATATAAAAAAAATAGAGCAAATGGGAATGGAGCAGGGGTTTTCGCATGTGGTGTTGCTGGATTGTGATACGATTGAGCTGAAGCCGGAGGTTCGACAGATGTGTGCAGCGGATACCTGTCATAAGTATGATAAGTGCTGGAGCTGTCCTCCGGGATGTGGCTCTCTTGAGGAATGTGAAGCGAAAGTCCGGCAGTATAAGTATGGGATTATTGTTCAGACAGTTGGTGAATTGGAGGATATTTTTGATGGCGAGGGAATGATGGAAACGGAAGCCAGACATAAGGAGTATTTTGTGGAATTTGAGAAGAAACTTCGGGAGATTTATCCGGATATGCTGGCGATTGGTGCGGGATGCTGTACGAAATGTAAGGTCTGTACTTATCCGGATGCTCCATGCAGGTTTCCGAAACAGGCTTTCTCATCGATGGAGGCTTACGGGATGCTGGTAACACAGGTCTGCCAGGCCAATGAGCTACAGTATTATTATGGGGATTGTACGATTGCTTATACGAGCTGTTACCTTCTGGAATAACATTTTAGCCGAATCAGGTAAGTCCCCTGTGGAGCAGTTATTTGGTGTAGCGAAGCGGATTACGAATATCTGCTTGATTTAAATCAAGTAAATTCTCTGGTTACTGTTCACTGGTAATATCCCGCGAGGTGTTTTTTGTGAGCGAAGGTCACAGAAAACCCGAGATATACCGCGCGAATTTATGCGATTAGCATAAATTCTGTGCATCGCGAAGCGTGTTACTGAGAACGGAGTGAACAGTAACATTCTCTGTGGAGGTTGCGGAAGGGGAAGTCAGTTTTCGTTGTAAATAACAGTGAGATATGATAAAATACAGATATTGAAAGCGCAGAGCGTGTTTGAAAAAACAAAAAATCCTTCGCCGCAGGGCGGGGGATTTTTGGCAGAAGGTATTAAGGGTGGCTTGAGGATATGACAGTACTGGAACAGTTAAGAAAAACAATTGAAGACGGACATCCGGGGGAGACAGAGAAGTTGGTGAGGGAGGCATTGAAGCAGCATATTCCTGCAGGGCGGATTGTGGAAGAGGCCATGACTCCGGCTATGCGAACAGTGGGGGAGAATTACAAATCCAATGGTGCGGATATTATTAAAATTCTGGCAGCAGCCCGAAGTGTGCGCAAGGGTTTTGAATTGTTGGAGGAACAGGACTCGCAGTTTGGCAGGAGGAATATCGGAACTGTAATCCTTGGAACGGTGGAAGGTGATCTGCATGATGTAGGTAAGAATCTGGTTGCGATCATGTTTCGTAGTGCCGGATTTAAGGTGATCGATCTGGGAGTGGATATTTCTGAGAAGCAGTTTCTGCGTGCAGTGAAGCAGAATCCTGATGTGTCGATCGTGTGTATCTCCTCGCTTCTGAGTACTTCAATTCCGGAGATGGAGCAGGTGGTGAAGTCTCTGAAACGAAGCAGCAATAAGCATAAATTTAAGATTATGGTTGGTGGAGGTGCAGTAACGGAGCAGCTGGCGAAGAATATGGGAGCAGATGCCTATACGGAGAACTGTATTGAGGCTGTGGAAGTTGCGAAGACGTTTATTGTGTGAGAACCGGGCTGACAGGTGCGTATAAGAAAGACATAATGTGAGTTAAATTGCTATAGAATTGACTGGTAAAATAGGTGCTTCAATTATGTGACAGGAGGATTGTAGACTTGCAGCTGTCATCAGTTTATTTATATGAAAAAATAAAAGAGAAATATGAAATTACGGAAAGGGGAACTTTATCCGGTTCAGACGGATATCTGCGCCCCTTTTTGTGTTATGAAAAAAAAGAAACATTTCGACATGGGCATGTTTATGTGGTACAGAGATATGACAAAGAGTGGGAATCGGCAGTTCTGACTGCTGAAAATATACTCTGGGTATTTTGTGGGAGAGAGGAAATTGATGCTGCATCAGAAGAGCTTCAGCAGATTCCGTATATTCATATTGCACTTGATAGTCTGGAAGAAATAGCAGAATTTATGAATGATGTGCAGGAGATTTTTGATGCGGCTGATGAATGGGAACGGAAGATTCATGATTTGATGTTAGAACATGCCGGAATGGACAGGCTTTTGCAGGTGACATCGGAATTTCTGCAGAATCCGATGACTGTAACAGGACTGGATTTTACCTTTGTGGCGGAAGCGGGAAGCGAGTATCTGCCGCCGAGGGCGCGGCTGTATACAGATGACGGGTTGAATATGGAATATGTAAATGCACTTTTGCAGAATGAGACTTATCGAGATATGGCAGATACGCATGAATATGTGATGTTTCCGGCTTACATCAGTGGATGTCGTTCGATGAACAGAAATCTGTTTGTGGATGGGAAAGCAACTCACAGGCTGGTTTTGACTGAGTGCAGATCAGAGATTACACTGAGAGTTATCTGTGTACTGGATATTCTGGTGGAGAAACTGGAGTATTTGCTTGCGCATGAAGCGGAGGAAGAAGATCCGGACAGGGATATGGAGCAGATTTTTGTCAGGATTTTGTCGGACAGAACTGCGGATTATATGCAGGTGAGTAGAGAACTGAGTGAACTGGGATGGAGTGGAAATCATGAATATATGTGCCTGATCCTGCAGATTACCTATCTGAATCAGCAGAATCTTTCCACAAAGGCAATCTGCCGATATATTAAGAAGAAATTTGAGGATTCTGTGAGTTTTCTTTATCAGGATGAAATTGTGGCATTTTTTGACCTTACCAGACTTGGAAAAAGCCAGGAGGAAGTAGCCGGAAAACTGGTTTATTTTATCAGGGATACTTATCTGAAAGCCGGATACAGCAGGGTGATGACAGGACATATGAATCTGAGACGGCAGTATGTGCAGGCGAAGACGGCTTTGGATGTAGGAAGCCGTAAGAAGCCTTATCTGTGGATTCATTATTTCGGTCAGGTGGCATTGACTTATATTCTGGAACAGGCAACAAGAAGACTGCCGGGAACAATGATCTGTCATGAAGGGCTGCTGGAATTGAAGAAGCATGATGAGGAGAATCAGACTCAGTACATGGAGACATTGAGAGTGTATCTGGAGCAGCATCTCAGTGCAACCCAGGCGGCAAGGGAATTGTTTATCCACCGCAGTACGTTTCTTTACAGGCTGGACAGGATTAAGGAAATCCTGCAGTCGGAGCTGGATGATCCGGAGGAGATTTTTTATCTGGAATTGTCGTTTAGGCTGCTGGAGCAGGAGCGAGAGAAAGAATAGTACGGGAACAGAATAGTGCAGATATCTGGAAAGGTCAATTATTTGTGGAGGGAGATGTTTTGATAAAAAAATTCAGGTACGCTTGAGCGTACCTGAATAAATGTTAAAAGAGATATTATGTTATTTAGCTTCTTCTTCGGCAGCAGCCTCTTCTTCAGCTTCCAGAGCCGGGTCTACGTGAACGGCGGCTACGGATACAACTGCAGCTTCAGGGTCTGTCTTTAAGTCTACATCTTTGTCCTGGGCGATGGCGAGGTCTTTGACTTTGATTACGTCGCCGACTTTCATGTCACCGACATCTACCATAATTTTGTCTACCAGTGCTGATGGGAGAGCTCTGAAGGAGATTTCTTCCAGATGCTGCTGTAATACACCGGCTTCCAGCTTGTCGTGGTTTACAAGTACGATCTCTGCTACGGAATGTACTTTCTCGTTGCTTACCAGTGCCTGGAAATCTATTTCATCCACCTGTCCTTTTAACGGATTGAACTGGATCTCTTTGATCAGTACGTCATATGACTGACCATCTACATCCAGCATAATCTGGCTTCCTTTGTTATTTGTCTTGAGAAGTTTCTCGACAGCAGATTTCTCGATTTTAACAGGAAGAGAACCTTCCATTTCTCTGCCAAATACGTTACCTGTAACGTAGCCTTCTCTTCTTAATCTTTTGGCCTTTGTGTCCATTGTTCTTTTTTCAGCTTTTAAAGTATTCATTTGACTTTTCCTCCATTTTACAGCTGAGGTGACACGCTTGACACTATCTTTAATTTATGAGCATCCGAAATGCTCCAGGTGGTGTTAAGTATTTTTGAGTATTCAGTTGTTTGTTCTTTATCTTTGTTACAGCTGTATTATAACACGCTAAAAATGAAATGCAAGAGGAAAATGTGAAGAGTTTGTGAAATTTAAGTAAACACAAACAAAGCCCTCCGGAAGTGACCGCTTCCGGGGGGCTTTGCATTTAATCTAATTAATCATTAATTACAGAGTATCATTTCTTCTGATATAACCAGGCTGTTCAGTCGGGGAAACGATTTCTTTTTTATGAACGAGTTTCGCCCATTTGTCAACTACTTCATTCTCTACGTGAACACCCTCACCTACAGTAACTTCAGCGAGAACAACACTGTTTCTTACAACAGCACCTTTTTTAATGACGCATCCACGACCGATTACGGAATTCTCAACAGTACCTTCAATCTGGCAACCGTTGGAGATTACGGAATTCTTCACATCTGCAGTATTGAAATACTGAGTCGGGCAGGAATCATTGGTACGTGTATAGATTGGCCAGTTATCATGGAAAAGTTCCTGAGCTGACTTGTAATTAAGGAGAGCCATGTTTGCAGCATAGTAACTTGGGAAGTCTGTAATGCTTGCAAAGAATCCCTTGTGTGCAACACCGCGGATGTCCAGAGTTTCGCATTTATCATTCAGGATGTCTGCCAGTGTATACATGGAAGAAAGATTCTTGGCTTCTTTGATCAGGCTGATGAAAAGCTCTGTTTTCATAACACAGGTATCCATATAAACATACTGATTCTTCTTATTACCATGATTCGGTTCGATGGATTCCACACCTTTCTGGCGGTTCAGTCCCAGAACATTACAGGTAAGATAAGCCTCTTTTGCGTTATCAACAGCGTGATAAAGCAGGGTAACATCTGCACCGGACTCAATGTGTGTATGTAAAAGCTGGTCAAAATCAATTGAATAAACCATATAGCTCGGGGCAATGACAACATACGGATGATTCATTCTGCTGAGGGACTCCATGTTGTCCAGATAGCAGGAGATATCGGTGTTATAGATATCATTGTCATTATTGTGCTCTGAGAAGAGAAGCTGAAGTTTGCCGCTCTTGGAGTTGATATTGTAATGACGTCCTGTTCCAAGATGTTCTACAACAGAACGGGGTTTATTATTGATATAGACCTGAATACGTTCAATGTTGCTGTTGGTCATATTGGAGATAGGGAAGTCAATGACTCTGTATCTGCCAAGGAAAGAAAACGCACCGATTGGGCGATAATCCTGCATACCATCTACATAAATATTTCTCCCGGAAGAGCTTACGATTCCAAATGCCTTATACATATTATTCTGCCCCCTTTACGCGTTTCGCTACAAGCTCAATGTGCTCACTGTCTGCGGCACCGACAACTGCACCTTTACCGATGCGGACACCGTCAGCTACAAGTGCACGCTGAACAACGGCACCCTCTTCTACAACAACACCCGGCATCAGTACACTGTCGATAATTCTGGCACCTGCACCAATCTTAACACCTGTAAAGAGAACGGAATGCTTAACTTCGCCCTGAACAACACAGCCCTGTGTGATATATGCATCTTTAACATCTGCTTCTGCGCTGATGTACTGTGGAAGTGCGGTAACATCTTCTGTATAAATCTTCCATGACGGATCACCCAGATCCAGTTCATTCTTGGAACTTAACAGATCCATGTTTGCTTCCCAGAGAGAGTCGATGGTACCAACATCTTTCCAGTATCCTTCAAATTTATATGCATAAAGAGTTCTGTTATCGTTAAGCATAGTAGGGATGATATCCTTACCGAAGTCATGGCTGGAATCCGGATTCTTGATATCAGCCATCAGCATCTTGCGGAGGAGTTTCCAGGTGAAGATATAGATACCCATGGATGCAAGGTTGCTCTTCGGATGCTCAGGTTTCTCTTCGAATTCTACGATACGTCCGGATTCATCAGTATTCATGATACCAAAACGGCTTGCCTCTTTCATCGGAACTCCGATAACTGCGATGGTTGCATCTGCCTTTGCTTCTTTGTGGGCTGCAAGCATCTTGTCATAGTTCATTTTATAAATATGGTCACCGGAAAGAACAAGAACGTATTCAGGATCAAATTTATCAATGAAATCAATATTCTGGGAGATTGCATCTGCAGTTCCGCGATATACATTCAGATTCTCATCTGCTTTCTCACGTGGAGGAAGAACGTAAACACCGCTGTTTTTAGCATCAAGCCCCCAGCGTCCGCCGGCTGCCACATAACTGTTCAGCTGGATTGATTCATACTGTGTAAGTACACCTACAACATCAACGCCACTGTTGGCGCAGTTGCTTAAAGGAAAGTCTACGATACGATATTTACCGCCGTATGAAACGGCCGGCTTTGCCACTTTATTGGTAAGATCATGCAGACGGCTGCCACGACCGCCGGCCAGGATCATGGCCAACATACTATTTTGTTTCATAATAGTGAACCCTCGCTTTCATTTGTTATGTATTATTATACATTTTCTCCTGACATTTTTCCATAGGTTTCTGAAAAAAATATGTAAAAACTTTGCTACAAACTAAGTAAAATCGACGAAAAATTATACATTATATACAAATATCGAGACGAATCGCATGACGGGGGATTAAAGATATTTGTAAATTATGCTTATAACGTACCAAAATTCATTCCAGATTGCCTGCGGCAATGGAATTTTGGCCTGTATGTCTCGGGATTTTGGCATATTCATGCCAAAACACCTCGCGGAATAATGCTGTGTGAACAGTAACATTTGTTCACAAATTTAAGTGAAACGGGTGGACGTATAATAGTTCTTACGTTATAATAGGTAGGAATTTATAGAAGAAACGCGTAACTGTGAAAATACTGAACAGTTACAGAGAAACAGAGGTTATCACGTGAGTAAAAGAGAAGATTATAAACGATTTATCGTATTTTGTCTGGCGAGTCTGGTGGTTCTGGCACAGGCGGCGGTCTTTGCATGGGTGTGGTATTCCGTTTACAGAGGACAGATTGACGAGCCTTTCTGGCGCAAAGGTAACTGGGTACTGATCGCAATCTACGGTCTGATGTTTGCCCTGTTTGCCAAATTGTACGGAGGACTTAAGGTTGGATATCTTAAGAGGATTGATGTATTTTATTCGCTGACACTGGCACTTTTGTGTACCAATGTGGTGGAATATCTGGAGATCACCCTGATCAACAGATGGTTCCTGAGCGTATGGCCTATGATCGAGATGACAGGAATACAGCTGGTGCTGATCATTATCTGGATATTTGGTTCAAGGTATATCTATTCCGGACTTTACCGCGCACGCCGGCTTCTGGTCATTTACGGTGACCGGGATCCAGGGGACGACCTGATCCATAAGATGAATTCCCGAAAGGACAAATATGACATCAGCGGCAAGGTACACATCAGTGTGGGAGAAGAAAAAATCCATCAGATGATGCAGGATTATGACGGCGTGATCATCTGGGATCTGCATTCAACAGAGAGAAACCGTTATCTGAAATACTGTTTTGCACATTCTGTCCGATGCTATGTGAGTCCGAAGATTTCGGACATCATTCTTATGGGAAGTGAACGCATCCATCTTTTTGACACACCGCTTCTGGTATCCAGAAATATGGGACTGGCAGTAGACCAGCGTGCCGCAAAGAGAGTTATGGATATTCTGATCTCAGGGATCGGCATTATAATCACTTCACCGATCATGCTGATCATAGCGATTGCGGTAAAAGCATACGACAGAGGTCCGGTGTTTTATTTTCAGGACCGTCTGACATTGGGTGGAAAGCCCTTTAAGATCTGTAAATTCCGCAGTATGTGCGTAGATTCGGAGAAAAACGGTGCAAGACTGGCATCCAAGCATGATTCCCGTATCACACCGGTAGGTCATGTGCTGAGAAATCTTCATCTGGATGAGCTTCCTCAGCTTTTCAATGTATTTAAGGGAGATATGTCTCTGGTAGGTCCGCGTCCGGAACGTGAAAGTATCATGCTTGAGTATGAGAAAGAGCTTCCGGAATTCTATTATCGTCTGAAAGTTAAAGCAGGTCTTACCGGATATGCGCAGGTCTACGGTAAGTATAATACAACTCCTTATGACAAATTAAAGCTGGATCTGTTTTATATTGAGAATTATTCCTTCCTGCTGGATATCAAGCTGATCTTTATGACAGTTAAAATCTTTTTCCAGAAAGAAGTATCTGAGGGAGTAGATGACAGACAGGTAAATGCGTTGAAGGATTCCGGGAAAAACGCCGGAGTGTCAGAGAATAAAACGGAGGAATGACAATGAATAAACCGCTGGTATCTGTGATCATGCCGGTTTACAACGGAGAAAAATATATTAGAAAGGCTGTGGAATCCGTCTATGAACAGGGAGTTTCGCTGGAACTTCTGGTGATCGATGACGGTTCTACAGACCATACAGAGGAAGTCCTGTCTGCCTATGAGGGCAGAGAGGACTTTCGGTATATTAAGAATGAACAGAATATGGGAGCTGCAGGCTCCAGAAACAGAGGAGTCGGGCTGGCACAGGGAACCTACATTGCTTTTCTGGATGCAGATGACTGGTGGGAGCCAGGCAAGCTGAAAGAACAGCTGAAACGTCTGGAAGAGACAGGATACGTGCTGTGTTCTACAGGGCGGGAACTGATGAAAGCAGACGGAAGCAGTACAGGACGGACAATCCCTGTAAAAGAGAAGATCACCTACAGAGAACTTCTGAAACATAACAGCATCAACTGTTCTTCGGTAATACTCAGAAGGGATGTGGCGCGTGAATTTCCCATGGAGCATGACGACAGCCATGAGGATTATATCACCTGGCTGAAAATCCTGCGAAAATACGGCTGTGCTGCCGGAATCAACAAACCCTATCTGAAATACCGTCTCAGCGAAGGTGGCAAATCCAGAAACAAACTGAAATCAGCAGCCATGACTTACAATGTCTACAGATACGCCGGTTACGGCAGGATCAGAAGCTGTATTTTTTTCTGTTCTTATGCTGTACATGGAATATGGAAATATTGCTACTGTTCACTTCGTTCACAGTAACGTAGCCAAAATTCATTCCAGATTGCCTGCGGCAATGGAATTTTGGCTTGTATGTCTCGGGATTTTGGCATATTCATGCCAAAACACCTCGCGGGATAGTGGTGTGTGAACAGTAACAAAATATTTCCATTGACCGAAATGTTAAGTTTCTATTCCATAAATCGTAAAAATATGTTATGCTTGTTGCAGTAAATATGACTTTGCGGTTAATTGCCCGTTACATTGCTGTGCGTTTTTTGTCTGCCGGTCATCTGAAGAATCTGGCAGAATGGGGTTGTATGTTCACACAGTAGAAGTCAGAAATATGATTAGAGGATAGTACTTAAACATGAAAATAAAAAAAGAGAGAGCGGCGGTGCCGTACTCCTGCCTGATCGATAACATTAAAGTTTTGCTTATCTTTCTGGTAGTATTTAACCATATTATTGCATTTAACCTTGTAAAGGTAGACACTGTAGTGAGATATGTGTGGTATGCGATCACGATTTTTCACATGCCTGCATTTGTTTTTATTTCAGGATATCTGTCAAAGAAACCTCAGAATGTGCTGAAGAATTTTAAGAACCTGCTGATCCCTTATGTTCTGGGATATACCTTAACCTGGTATTCACAGATATGGCTGGGCAGATCTGTAGATTATGAGATACTGCGTCCTACCGGAAGTGTCATGTGGTATATACTGGCACTGTTTATTTACCGTCTTACCATTGAGGCCCTGGGTAAGATCAGATTTATTGTTCCGCTCAGTATCCTGTTCGCATTATGGGCAGGAACCAGACCGGAATTTACCACATTCCTGTCATCATCAAGAATCGTGGTATTTTTCCCGTTCTTTGTTGCGGGGTATCTCTGGAAGAGTGAATATATCACAGCGATCCGTAAATTTAAGGGAAAATGGATCCTGGTGGCAATCTCCGGAGTCCTTTTGTGGGCGATACCGAATTATATGATCCCAAATGAAATGGGAATTGCTATTTTCCGAGGTAATCATGGATATCAGCTCTGTGGCCTGACGGATCCTCAGGGAGTGATCCTCAGACTGCTGATGTATCTGGTATCTTTCGTAGTTGTCTATACGATGCTTGCGTTAGTGCCGGACATCAAACTGCCGCTCACCTATGTGGGACGACATACAATGGGAATTTATTTCTTCCATTATCCGATCATGATCATTATGAATGGTTTATATATCCTGATGCTTCCTGCAATGAACAATGTATGGGTGCTTCTGGGAGTATCACTGGTATTTGTACTTGTGCTGGGAAGTCTGCCTGTGGATCTGCTCTATACGGGTGTTCTGAATCTGATCGCATTTATCCTGATCAAGAAGGATAAGACAGTCAGAGATGAAGGTCTGGAAGAAGAGTATGACAGCGAATATGATGAATATGAACTTCTCAGAAGAAAGAAAGCCATCGCAGAGCTTGCGGCAACGCTTGATTCAGAGAGTGAGCAGGACGGACATGTGGAGAAAGTAAATATGGACGAGGATACACCGGATCATACTTCTTCCGACAGGCATGAAGGCTTCAGCAATGTGGCCGGCATGGAGCTGGAGATTGAAGAGGATAATCTGGATGATATCCCTGATGAACTGATCAAAGGGGAAGAGGAGCTTTCGCTGGAAGACCTGATCCAGGAACTGGAAGCTACTACCAGAACGATGGACGACAATAAAGAACCATAAACACAAAGGAAGAGTTTTGAGATACAAAAACAGTATTTCAAAACTCTTCTTTTTATAAAGTTAATGCGAATTTAACATTTTTGTAACGGACAGGTGACGGAAGTTGGGAAGTATGATATAATCAAAGTATCTATCGTATGGAGGTTACTGTGAACGGAGTGAACAGTAACGTATGGAGCAGGAAAACTGTTCGGCAAAATAAGAATATTTTTTTCAGGGGAGTTATGACGAAAGAATGAAGAGAGTAATCACATATGGCACTTTTGATCTTTTTCATAAAGGCCACTACAATATTATCAAAAGAGCAAAAGCACTTGGTGATTATCTGATCGTAGGTGTCACAAGTGAGAGCTTTGACATTGAGCGGGGCAAACTCAATGTGCGGGACAGCCTCATTAAGAGAATCGAGAATGTGCGAAGGACGGGGCTGGCAGATGAGATCATCATTGAGGAATATCAGGGACAGAAGGTCAATGACATCATTAAGTATGATATTGATGTCCTGGTGGTAGGATCTGACTGGAGAGGGAAATTCGATTACCTTAAGAACTACTGTGATGTAGTTTATCTGGAAAGGACCAAGAATATTTCCAGTACAAAGCTTCGCAGTGAAGGTGTTATCTTTAATATGGGAATCGTGACGGATGACATCCGGGATAATGATTTTGTGGAGGAATCCAAATATGTCAGCGGAGTTCATGTGGAACGTGTATTCAGCGAGGATCACGAGACTGCACAGAGATTCTGTGATAAATATGAGTTAGGTTCCTGCTGGAACAGCTATGATGAATTTCTGGCAGATGTAGATATTGTTTATATCAAGACATCGCTGAACCGGAGAGCTGAATATATTGAGCGAGCGCTGAAAAAAGGAAAATATGTGATCAGTGATTCGCCCATGACACTTTCCTCAGAGAAACTGCGCTACCTGTTTCAGGTGGCAAGGGAGAACAATGTGGTTCTCATTGAACGGACCACACTGGTCTACCTGCGGGCGTTTAATCAGCTGGTATGGCTGGTACACAGTAACCTGGTGGGAGATCTGGTAAGTGTCAAATGTGCAATCTCCCAGGATGATTTCGAGGGCGGCAGGACTTTTAATGAGACGGTCTGCACAGCTATCTGCGCAGTACTGAAACTGCTGGGAAAAAAATGCCAGGATATCAACACCAATGCGGTCCGCAATCAGGAAGGCCGTTTTGTATATGATATGATTTCCATGAAATACGCCGGTGCACTGGCGACTATTGAGATCGGAACAACGGTTGACATTGAGAATGAACTTGTGATCATCGGAAGCAACGGCAGGGTAACTATCCCTAATGACTGGTGGAACACCGGATACTTTGAAGCCAATATTTCAGGAAAAGAATTTCTGAAAAGGTACAGCTTTAACTTCGAGGGAAATGGTTTCCGCTATCTGCTGCAGGAGCTGATGATTATGATCAGAGACAAACGGACAGAATGTACCCGGCTTTTCTATGATGAGTCGGTAAAAATAATAGAAATTTTGGAAACAATCAACAGAAAGGACAATTCATGACGGAGAAACAGAAATACCTCCTGAAGCTTTTCAGGGAGGTTGATGAAATCTGCAGAGAACATAACCTCAGATACGTGTTGGCAGGAGGCTCCCTGATTGGAGCTCTCAGACATGAGGGATTTGTTCCCTGGGATGATGATGTAGACCTTTATATGCCACGTCCGGACTGGGAGAAATTCATAGAGATATGCAAAACAGAACTCCCGCCTGACAGAGAGATACAGTGTTCGGAGGTGGACAGAAACTATACAAATTCATTTCCGCGTTACGCATCCACAAATACCTGTGCCATCCATAAGAGCCAGATTATCGGGAAGGACTGCGGCGGAGAAATCATAGACATTCTTACACTGGATCCTATTCCGGCTGACGACAAAGAATACGAGAAATATAGAACACACATGATGATCTACTCAGATCTTATCAATATTTCTGTAGGCTACAGCGACCGCTGGGAGATACCTGCATCCATGTATCTGAAGTATCTTTTTTCTTATATTTTTCTTGGCAAAAAAAGGACACTGGCAAAGCTTGAGAAGATCATGTTCTCTTATAAAGAAGAGGAATGTGACCGTTATGCCATGCGCTGGGGCGGCTGCCCGTTTCTTTTTGATAAGGATATGATGTTCCCTGTAAAGGAGGGCATCTTTGAGGGAAAAAAGGCAATGATCCCAAATAAGTGCAGTGACTATCTGATCTGGCATTATGGAGACGAGTGGTCATATATGCCTCCTCATGATAAGAGGGAGGGTCATGTAGCAGTGTGTGTAGATGATCTTCCTTATCAGGAGCTACGTGAAGAATACATGCCGAAGATCAATAAGGAAAGATTGCGCTGGGACAGTGTGTTCCGAAAGTTCTACAATATGCGCATTGCGAAAAAAAACCATAAGGTCCGCCAGGATGGGCTTGCAATGAAAGCCCGCGCTGTTGCACTGGACCTGCAGAGAGCGATCGATGAATCAGGACTTAAGATCAGAGAGCTGGTGGAAAGCAGATCTTTCCGTAAGCTGAGTGCACTTTTTGGCTCTTATTATAAGAATCAGCTCAGTGCTGACTTTATCGGAAGAGAAGACTATACCAACATTTATGCTTTTTATCATCCAACACTTGTGGAGATACCTGACGATGTATTCTATGCGGCAATGCTTACTCTGTTTTATACAGAACGTGTGTCAAAGGCATATCGGATGATGCAGGTCCGTCAGCAGCTTGACCATTTGAGTCCTGAGATGGAGGGACTGAAAGAAGATATTGAGTTTTTCAGGAAAGCTGCGGATCATTATGAATTCCATCGGATAAAGGAGGCAGAACAGATCGTCAATGAGCTTCTGAAGAAATATCCGGGACATCCGGGATTTATGAAATTTAAGTGCAGGTTTCTGATGGAGGATGCGGGAGAGAACCGGGTCGAAGCAGAACGTTTTCTTGATAAGGCTCTTAAGATGTTTCCTGAGGATGGTTATTTCCTGAAATATAAGGCAGATATCTTCTGGATGGATGGCGAGATGCAGAAAGCGGCAGAGCTTTATCTTCAGGTAAAGAATAAGACAACTAACGGAATTGTATGGATGGAGATGGACAGATTCTTCAGAGGATACAAATCTGAAATCCTGAAAAGCTGTGAAGAGCTTATTGCAAACCACAACAAGAAGGAGGCTCTCGCATTGATGGAGCTGTGGAGTCGTCTGATACCTGAGGATGATGATATCCAGGGAGCATTATATCTGGCAAAAACAGTGTGTGCACGTACGCAGAGCGAGATAGAGAAAGAAATCGGTGAAATCCGGGCTGTGATCGGTACACAGATGATCACGCCAGTCAGTGTGGAGAAAAATCCGGGAAAAAGCAGAAAACAGATAAAATCAGATAGAACATCAGATGAAACATCGGCTGATGATGTGAATAAAAAAGTATCAGATCCGTCAGCAGAAACTGAAGAAGTTAAAGCGCCGGCGGATATACAGGTTAAAGTTTCAGAAGAACATAAGATGTACAGGAAAGCTCTTACAAGAGCATGGAAGCGGCTGGGGTATTCCGATGAGCTTGCAGAACTGCGCACCCAGATCATCTGTACAGGTGAGGAGAGCGAACTGGAGTGGCTTGCAGAACAGGTACGAAACCGTCAGTTCCGCAGAGAAGAGAAAGCCTGCGCTTATAAGCTGGTGGGTGATGTCAGGATGAAACAGGGACAGACCAGGGAGGCTTTTGCAAATTATAGGAAAGCACTGGAATATGAGATGCCTTCTTATGTAAGAACAGAGCTGTACCGTATTTTTATCAATGATCTGAACGATGGCAGCAGACAGGCGAAAAGCTTTGGAAAGAAGACGGATATTACAGTTGTGCTTGATAAATGGCTTGATAAATATGAAAGTATTGAAGATATTAAGAAGATCGTGCAGACTGTAACTGTTAAGTGACATCAATAGAAATGGAGTAAAGAGTTGAACAAAAAACAAAAGGTGATTTTATCATTATTACAGGAAATCGATGAAATATGCCGCCGGAATAAAATAGAATATTACCTCTCTCCACGACTGACACTCTGCGCAGTGGAAGGGCATCCTTTCCCACAGAATCCCATGTTTGGAGTTGTGCTGATGAAAACAGCGGATATGGAACGGTTCCGTCTGGCTGTGGATGAAGATCCAAGGGAAAAGAGAGCACTGGAATCCATGAAGAGCCACAAATGGTTCTCAGGATTTTATCTGAGATACACCAATACAGATACTCTGTGCCTGAATCTGGACAACACCAGAGACTACGCATTCCCGGGAATAGGAGTCAATATTTTTCCGCTCAGAACGCCGGCAGCTTCTGTAAAAGCAGAACGCAGATTATCCAGAGATGAGAATGCATGGACAGAGCTCTGTCATATCAATTATGCAGATAGAAATTTCAGGAGCAGGGTGAACCGTACAATTATGCGGCTGCAGTGCATGATAACCGGACGCCAGGGACAGGCTGCACATTTGTATGACAGACTTGTCAGATCCTGCCAGCAGCCCGGAGTAAATAAATATATCCTCAAAAGAAGAAAACAGACTACCGTTTTCCCTGCAGAAATTTTTGCGGAGAGTAGACGTGTCACTCTGGAAGGTGCAGAACTCCAGGTTCCGGCAAAAACCGCAGAGTATCTTACCATAAGCTATGGAAAGAATTATAAAGATGCAAAGGAACCCCGCTATGTGACACCCATTGCGCTGGTGGTCAGTGCGAGGGTAAGCTATACACAGTTCTGGAAAGAATCCGGAAACTTTGAGAAATACTGTAAAGAGCGAATGAAAAATGCCCGCAAACTTGCCAGAAGCAGGCGGCACAAAGACTACTTCAATGAATGCTGGGATTATGTAGAGTTCTGTGGGGAGCGCATGAATCTGAGTGTTTCCTATGAGAAGCAGAAAGACTACATTAAGAACTTGTATAAGAATGAAGATTATATGACACTTGAGAGGGTATTTCGTCCCTATTTCAAGATGATGCAGAAGAGTCTGCAGAAGAATGAACTCTTTGCAGAGGACGAAGAGATTTTTGACATTTATGTAGACGTACTGGAGAAAACAGGAAAGACAGTACAGAGAAGTAAGATCGGCACGCTGATCTGACGGGAGGGAACATGAAACTTTCAGATTATATTGTTACGTTTTTGCAGAAAAAAGGAATCCGCCATTTCTTCGGCTATCAGGGAACCATGATCGCACATCTGGTAGACTCCATTGAGAGAAATCCGGAGACAGAGAATCATTCCGGTTACAATGAACAGGGGGCAGCTTTTGCAGCCTGCGGATACGCACAGGCGAAGGAAGAATGTGCCTGCGCCTATGCTACCAGCGGACCGGGAGCCATCAATCTTCTGAGTGGTGTGGCAGATGCCTATTATGATTCCCTGCCTGTGATCTTTCTCACAGGACAGCTGAACACTTATGAGTATTCAGGGATTAAGGGGCTGCGTCAGCAGGGATTCCAGGAGACAGATATTGTGGCAATGGCGAAACCGATTACCAAATATGCTGTTCAGATACGAAACCCTGAGGACATTGTGGAGGAATTAAATAAAGCATACCATATTGCAACCACAGGACGCAGAGGACCGGTGCTCATCGATCTTCCCATGAATATCCAGAGAAGTGAAGTGGAGAATCCGGTCTATGACATGACTTTTGAGGACAAACATACAGATGCAGCTGCAGCACAGCAGGCGGCAGATACGATTCTGGAAGCACTGGAACAGGCAAAACGTCCGGTGATCATGCTGGGCCATGGCGTGGACAGCAGCTTCAGCCAGCAGAAACTGATCCGCTTTGCACAGAAGAGACAGATTCCGATCATCACCAGCGTTCTGGCGAAATCAGTTCTGGGATACGACCATCCGCTGAATTTCGGGTGCATCGGCGGTGCCTATGGACACCGTTATGCAAATATGATCGCCAATGCAAAAAGCGATCTGCTTCTCTGCTTTGGCATTTCTCTGTGTACCAGGCAGATCGGAACCAAAGTACATGAATTTGCCAGAGGTGCAAAGATCATACGTATAGATATTGATCCATACAATCTTCAGAGAGATATCCATGAGAATGGTATCAATGAAGTGAAGCTGCAGGCAGAGACAGGTGCAGTAATCGATTGTCTTGCAAAAGCAGCAGCTCCGGATACAGAGGGGATCAGTGACTGGCTGAATGTCTGCACAGAGATTAAGGAAAATCTTCAGGCAGTTGATGATGCCACGCCGGAAAGATATCCGAACCGTATGATCGCAGACCTCAGTGATATGCTGGAGGATACCTCCGCGATCGCAGTGGATGTAGGACAGCATATGGTGTGGAGTTACCAGTCATTCAAGAATCATGAAGGACAGAAACTTCTCTTCTCCGGCGGACATGGAGCTATGGGCTACGGGCTTCCGGCAGCTATCGGAGCGTATTATGCAACCGGAAAACCGACCGCCTGCATCTGCGGAGACGGTGCACTCCAAATGAATATCCAGGAACTGGAGTGGGTGAAGAGAGAGAATCTTCCTGTTAAGATCATGGTTATGAATAATGAAGCACTTGGCATGATCCGTCACCTGCAGAGAGATTATTTTGACTGTCTGTTCGCAGGAACCACAGACGGCTGCGGTTTTGCTTCCTGTAATTTCGCAGAGGTGGCAAAGGCTTACGGCATTCCCGCACTGAGAATGCTCTGCGATGCAGTCAGAGAAGAAGCACCGGAATTTCTGGAAGGGGAAGGTCCGAAACTTCTGGAAGTTATGCTGGAGCATGGAACTTTTGCATATCCCAAGACCTGTCTGGGTGAACCGATCCATAATCAGCAGCCATATGCACCGAAGGAAGTTTATGACAGACTGATGGAATTGTAGGAGTGAAGAATATATTTCGGTAATGTGGAATATATAATTATAGAAGGAATTTTTTTGCAGGCAGTCCGTTTTATGGAAGTGGGGAGACTCCCGCATGACAGAGAACAGATCTGTCTGTATTATAGATGAATAAAAAGAGGGAATATAAAATGAGCAAGGTAACAGTGATCACAGGCGGCACCTCCGGAATCGGACGCGGTATTGTGGAGAAGATACTAGCAAACTCAGCAGAAGATGATCTGATCTTTGCCACTTACGCTCACAATGCATATAAAGCCAATGAATTCTGGGACAGCCTGAAACCGGAAGACCAGGAGAAGCTTATTATTCTGAAAGCGGACATGTCTTCCTATGACGATATGATGAATTTCGTCGGAGAAGTAAAAGAGAAAGCAGGACACGTAGACTGGCTGATCAGCAATGCGGGAATCAGCACTTACGATAAATTTCAGGATTACACTTTCGAGGAATGGAATAAGATCGTAAATACCAACCTGTCTGTACCTGTATTTATGGTCAAAGAATTTATGCCTGTTATGACAGAGGGCGGAAGAGTACTCTTCATGGGTTCCTATGCAGGGCAGCAGGCATACTCCTCCTCTTTGGTATACGGCGTGACCAAGGCTGCCATCCACTTCCTTACCAAATCGCTGGTAAAGGAATTTGAGCCAAAAGGCATCACAGTCAATGCCATTGCCCCCGGTTTCATCCAGACGCCCTGGCATGAGAACCGCACACCGGAAAGCTACGAACGCATCAACCGCAAGATCGCACTGCACAGATTCGGTGAGATCAAAGACGTGGCAGATATGGCGTACAGTATACTTACCAATAACTACATGAATGGAAGTATTGTAGATATCCATGGAGGATATGATTACTTCTGATAAAGTTCAACAGAAGAAAAATATTTCTGGAGAGCTAGAGCGTGTCTGAAAAAGGCTTTCTGCAAGATGTGCGTCACAATTTGTGGGATATTTTGCCCGGATGAGGGCGCCGTAGCGGGCTACGGCAACTGAATTCGGGTGAAATATCCCGCAAAGTGGGGCGTGTAGATTGCGGGAATGATTTTTCAGACACACTCTATGGCAGATTGAAGAAAAGGATATGGGTATTTTCAGAAGAAATACCATACGGCGTCGGATAGCTGCGTTTCCTGTAAAAAATATGCGATGAAATATAGGCATAAATAATAAGAAAAGACTTGACTTAGGCATGCCATGTGTGATAAACTTGACAAGCGACATGGAAGTTAGGTCTTTTTTTTATGCCCGAAAAGATGACGGATACATCGTCCGGCATGAGGAAAATGACCATGCAAATGAAAACACTGGAGGTGGAAGTTGTGCGCGTTAAGATTACATTAGCATGTACCGAGTGCAAGCAGCGTAACTACAATATGACTAAGGAGAAAAAGAACCATCCTGAGAGAATGGAAACTCAGAAATATTGTAAGTTCTGCCGCAAACACACTCTGCATAAGGAAACAAAGTAATCCAAGGTAACTGGACGAAACAGTTACTCACAGAGAATTGTGAGGTCAGGCTATGCAAGGAAATGAAAAATCTGCTGGCAAGAGCCAGAAGAAGAGTTGGTTTCAGGGACTTCAGTCAGAATTCAGGAAGATTGTCTGGACAGACCGCAATGAACTGATTAAGCAGACTATCGTGGTAGTTTGCGTGTCGATCGTGCTTTGCGTACTGATCAGCGTCATGGATTCATTTATTCTCGAAGGCATTAATCTTTTAATGAAATAAGGATAAGGTGATTGTATGTCAGAAGCGAAATGGTATGTTGTTCATACTTATTCCGGGTATGAGAACAAAGTAAAAGTCGATATTGAAAAAACCATCGAAAACAGACACCTGGAAGACCAGATCCTTGAAGTTCGTGTTCCGCTGCAGGAAGTGGCTGAGCTGAAAAACGGGGCTCTGAAACAGGTTCAGAAGAAAATGTTTCCTGGCTATGTACTTCTCAACATGGTTATGAATGACGATACATGGTATGTTGTCCGTAACACCAGAGGTGTGACAGGCTTCGTTGGACCAGGGTCCAAGCCGGTACCGTTGACCGAGGAAGAGATGCTTCCTCTTGGTATCAAGAAAGAGGAAATTCAGGTCGATTTCGCAGAGGGTGATACAGTTGTTGTCACAGGCGGTGCCTGGAAAGATACCGTTGGTGTTATCACTGCCCTTAATGTGCAGAAACAGACAGCAACGATCAATGTTGAACTTTTCGGCCGCGAAACGCCGGTAGAAATTAGTTTCGCAGAAATCAAACAGATGTAACAAGCAAAGGTAACAATATCGTGGGAGGGACCATAAACCCCCGCCAATACCACATAGGAGGTGCCGAAAAATGGCAAAGAAAGTAACAGGATATATCAAATTACAGATTCCGGCTGGTAAAGCAACTCCAGCACCACCTGTAGGTCCAGCTCTTGGACAGCACGGTGTAAATATCGTTCAGTTCACAAAAGAGTTCAATGCAAGAACAGCAGATCAGGGAGACTTAATCATTCCTGTAGTTATCACTGTTTATGCAGACAGAAGTTTCAGCTTCATAACCA
Source organism: Blautia sp. MSK18_10 (assembly GCF_020553185.1). Lineage (NCBI taxonomy): Bacteria > Bacillati > Bacillota > Clostridia > Lachnospirales > Lachnospiraceae > Blautia > Blautia sp. MSK18_10. Next base: position 66,590 of record NZ_JAJCGT010000005.1, read on the forward strand.
AAACTCCGCCGGCTGCAGTTCTTCTTAAGAAAGCTGCTAAGATCAAATCCGGTTCCGGCGTACCGAACAAAACAAAAGTTGCTAAGGTTACTAAAGCTCAGGTTCAGGAAATCGCTGAACTTAAGATGAAAGACTTAAATGCAGCATCCCTCGAAGCAGCTATGAGCATGATCGCTGGTACTGCAAGAAGTATGGGAATCGAAGTAGTTGATTAATTTTATTATTAAATAGTAAGTGGGAGGGCGTTCCCCGCAAATACCACAGGAGGTTATAGAAATGAAACGAGGAAAGAAATACGTGGAAGCTGCTAAAGCAGTAGACCGCGCTACATTATATGATACCGCAGAAGCTATCAGCTTAGTTAAAAAAGCTGCAGTTGCTAAATTTGACGAAACTATCGAAGTTCATATCCGTACAGGCTGCGATGGACGTCATGCAGACCAGCAGATCCGTGGTGCAGTAGTTCTGCCACATGGTACTGGTAAAAAAGTTCGTGTTTTAGTATTCGCTAAAGATGCTAAAGCTGAAGAAGCAAAAGCAGCAGGTGCTGAATTCGTAGGAGCTGAGGATCTTATTCCGAAGATCCAGAACGAAGGATGGTTAGACTTTGACGTTGTTGTTGCAACTCCAGATATGATGGGTGTTGTAGGTCGTCTTGGTCGTGTACTTGGACCGAAAGGTTTAATGCCAAACCCGAAAGCTGGTACAGTAACAATGGACGTTACTAAAGCAGTTCACGATATCAAAGCAGGTAAGATTGAGTACCGTCTTGATAAAACCAACATCATTCATGTTCCGGTTGGTAAAGCATCCTTTACAGAGGAACAGTTAAGCGACAACTTCCAGACGCTGATCGATGCTATCGTTAAGGCTAGACCAAGCACACTGAAAGGTCAGTATTTAAAGAGCGTTGTTATTACTCCGACAATGGGACCTGGTGTGAAGATCAACCCGATGAAATTAGCATAATAGATTTTAGCAATTTAAGACTCTCGGAGATGCTCCGGGGGTCTTTTTGCGTTTCTTTTTGGGGGTGGCGGGTATGGGGACGCACAGGAAAATATTTGTTTTCTGATACGGCTGCGGAGGCAGGAATACTAAGCTTCCGGAAATTTGCTAAAACCATGCCGGAAAAATTCAAACTCGCTTCGCTCAGACAGTGAATTTTTCCGGCATAACGCAAATTCCCGGAAGCTAAGTATTGCTACACCTCCTGTAGATGTATCAGAAAACAAATATTTTCCTGCGCTGTACAATGGTTTCGCGGGCGGGGGAAAACGGAAAGGTATTGGATATAGGGAGAAAGATACAATGTATGGGTGTGCAGGAATGGAAGATTACAGGATTTGGTAAGGGTGTGTTATAGTAGGGGGATGAATTAGAGATTTGTTAGATATATTTTTTCTGAGCAATGTTATAGAGGCAGACAGGAGGCGTTATTGTGGCTGGCAGGAGACAGAAAAAGAGCGGTGGAAGAAGTTATGCGTGGAGATACCGGGGCAGGATTGTGGCTTGTGTGTTTGTTGAGGTGATCATTATCTGTGCGCTGGTTATCATGATCGGATGGAATAAGGGCGTGAAGGAGTGGTTTGAGCAGTTTGAGCAGCCGGTTCTGAAGGAAGTGGATATCAGTGGTATCAACAGTCCGAATGCAATCCTGATGCAGGCCAGGGGAGGTAAGATTCTGGGTGAGATTAACGGGGAGGCTCAGATTTATCCGGCTTCTATGACGAAGATTATGACTGTGATACTGGGGATTGAGAATTTTGATGATCTGGATGAGAAGATTACTCTGACGAATGAGATGTTCTCCGGATTGTATGAGCAGGATGCTACACAGGCAGGTTTTCAGCCGGGGGAAGAGGTCCGGGTGATTGATCTTCTCTATGGTGCGATGTTGCCTTCGGGGGCAGAGTGCTGTATTGCGCTGGCAGATACGATCAGTGGTTCAGAGGCGGATTTTGCGGAGCTGATGAATAAGAAAGCAAGGAAGCTTGGAATGGAGAATACTCATTTCTGTGATTCTACAGGACTGCATAACCCGGATCATTACAGTACGGTTAAGGATATTGCTGTTTTGATGAAGTATTGCATTAAGAATGATACGTTTCGTGAGATTGTGGAGACCTCCAGACATTCTACCGGAGTTACAAATATCCACCCGGATGGAATTACTTACTACAGTACAATGTTTAAAAATCTGTCTGATCCGACAGTCACAGGTGGAAAAATCCTCGGTGGCAAGACCGGCTATACCAGTGAGGCAGGGCACTGTCTGGTGAGTTTTGCGGAGATTGAGGGCAGGGAATATATCTTTGTTTCCGCAGGTGCTTCAGGAGCAGATGGAAATACGATTCCGCATATTCAGGATGCTGTGACTGTTTATAACAGGGTTGGTGCGGCGGTTGAGGCGAAGATGAATGATAATAATAAATAAAATCTCCCACAAATTGTGACGCACATCTTGTGGGGAGCATTTTCGTTACTGTTCACTGGTAATATCCCGCGAGGTGTTTTTTGTGAGCAAAGATCACAGAAAACCCGAGACATACCGCGCGAATTTATGCGATCAGCATAAATTCTGTGCATCGCGAAGCGTGTTACTGCGAACGGAGTGAACAGTAACGCATTTTCCAAATACACTCTAATGTTTATAGATTTTTATAGACATATTTTTATGTATGTGATATAATCAATCACATACAAAAGAACGATACGGGCTACAGAGGAGGTGAAAGTGGTGACAGACAGACAAATACTGGAAGCTGTTTTGACAGAGGTCAGAGGATTTGGAACGCGAATGGATAAATTTGAAAGTCGAATGGATGGATTCGAAAGCCGAATGGACCGAATGGAAGAGCGTCAGAAGCGTTTTGAAGAAGAGACCAGAAATAACTTTGCAGATATCAAACTGCATTTGGAGAACATAACGGATAGGAATATTTCTATCCTTGCAGAGAATCATCTGAATCTTATCAATAAGATGGATGTGTCGGCTACCTGGATGAACAGGATTATGATTAATGAGGTTAAGATGAATGCTTTGACAGATCAGGTTGCCAGACTTCAGGCGAAATCCAGTTAAGCTTCCAGTGATGAAAATACGAACGGATAAAAAGGGAGAACCATTGAGGTTCTCCCTTTAAAAGGTTTATTTTATGCGATTTTCCGATAGAATTATTCTCCGAAGTATCTCTTAAGAAGACCTGCGAATGCTTTTCCGTGTCTTGCTTCGTCTCTTGCCATTTCATGAACTGTATCATGGATAGCGTCAAGGTTAGCAGCTTTTGCACGTTTGGCAAGGTCTGTTTTACCAGCTGTAGCACCGTTCTCGGCTTCTACACGCATCTGAAGGTTTTTCTTTGTGCTGTCTGTTACAACTTCACCTAATAATTCAGCGAATTTAGCAGCATGTTCTGCTTCTTCATAAGCTGCTTTTTCATAGTATAAACCGATTTCCGGATATCCTTCTCTGTGAGCAACTCTTGCCATTGCAAGATACATACCAACTTCAGAGCATTCACCCTGGAAGTTTGCTCTTAAATCAGCCATGATGTCTTCGCTGGATCCCTGAGCAACACCTACAACGTGTTCAGCAGCCCATGACATTTCGCCATCCTGCTTTACGAATTTATCAGCCGGTGCCTTACATACAGGACAGGCTTCCGGAGCTTTCTCACCTTCATAAACATAACCACATACACTACATACCCATTTTGTCATAATTAAAATCTCCTTTTCTTTTTAATGAATTTATTAGGGATGCCAGAAAATAAATTGATTATCTCAGCATCGTTTAGTTCTTACTGCTTTCCGTCTGTGCGGTAGAAAAAGTAAATTTTTAATAATAGTAATTATTACTGTTTTCTGTGATTTAAGATTACCATACTTGATTGAAAAAGTCAAGTTTAATTTTAGCTTTTTTGCAACTTTTTATCATTAGTTGTTATTCCCAATTTGGCCACTAATGATGTAAGCAAAAACTACTTTGAACTATCAGAGTTGCCTTCTGTCTCTTTCAGGCAGTCCTCACACAGGCCGAAGAATCTGGCACTGTAATCAGTAATTTTTCCTTTGAAGTTCTCACCTGCAAGATCCATAATGTGGTGAATTCCCTCGCTCTCAAGGTCGATGATCCGCTCACATCTGATACACATGAAGTGGCAGTGCCTCTCGGTCCGCCCGTCAAAGTGATCCGCTCCGGCGAAAGAGGAAAGCTTCTTAATCTCTCCCAGATCAGCCAGCAGAGATAAGTTGCGATATACCGTACCGAGGCTGATATTCGGATAGATGAGCTTCATATTCTCATATACCACATCGGCAGTAGGATGATCTGTTCTGGTTCTTAGAAACTCTTTAATCGATTCCCTCTGACGGCTGTATTTCAGTGTCGCCATGGTATTCCTCCCTTCCCTGTTTACTCGCAAATGATTTATCATAACTGTTCAGGATAGTTGCAGTTATAATCTATTCAATAACGATAATCATTACTGATATTGATACTATACAATATTGGATTGAAATTGTCAAGATATAAAATTATTATTTTATAGAATTGTTATAGTTTGGCTGCGTTACTGAGAACGGAGTGAACAATAACGATGTGGGTTTACAAATCCACCAAAATGTGCTATATTTTCCCTATAACAGGAAATAACTATTTCCTATAGCTAACAGTGTTCCACGATCACAGAGCGGAGTGCTGTCACGAAATAACACAAACTCATTGAAGAAGAGAGTAGATCCGCAGACCGTATTACAGAGAAATCCCCATGGATCACATATCACAGATTCAAAGGCTGAGAGGGATATGCAAGGAGCAGGTTGAAGATGGCTTCCGAGAGGCACTGCTGAGAGCCAACAGCTTTAGGCAGCGACAGGCACGCCTGTTACAGCGTAGAGGTATCATAACGTACCTCCCAAGGTTTCCCCGCGCGAGCCCGGAAACGAACAGAAGTGGTAACACGGGTAATACTCGTCTTCTCAGATAATCTGAGGAGACGTTTTTTATGTTATAGGAAATTACTCTGTAATGTTCCTATAACAAAAAAAGCCTTCCGGGCAGGATCACACTGCGACAGAGAGGAATTATTTCCCCCAACACCAGTTCCTTCCTACCATGAAGAATTTATGTTTTTCTTCCATAAATAAGGAGCAGTTGTTACCATTTTTAAACATCAGCTTCGGAAAATATAATTGTTTTCTGTGCATTTGCAGGGAGTGTAGCAACTCTTAGTGCCTGGAAATCTGCGTTATTCGAAAAAATCTCACTGTCTGAGCGAAGCGAGTTTGAGATTTTTTCGAATGGTTTTAGCTGATTTTCAGACACTTAGAGTTCCTAGCTCCCGAAACCGCACAGAAAACAATTATATTTTCCGGAGCGTCCACATTCAAAAAAGGAGACAACAAACCATGGAAAAACAGAAATACTACATCACCACCGCCATCGCCTACACATCCGGCAAACCCCATATCGGCAACACCTACGAAGTCGTCCTTGCCGATGCCATCGCCCGCTACAAACGTCAGCAGGGCTATGACGTATTCTTCCAGACAGGAACCGACGAACATGGTCAGAAAATCGAATTAAAAGCCGAAGAAGCCGGAATCACCCCAAAAGAATTCGTAGACAACGTATCCGGTGAGATCAAAAGAATCTGGGATCTGATGAACACATCCTACGACAAATTCATCCGTACCACAGATGAAGACCACGAAAAACAGGTCAAAAAAATCTTCAAAAAAATGTACGCAAAAGGCGACATCTACAAAGGACACTATGAAGGAATGTATTGTACACCATGTGAATCTTTCTTTACAGAATCCCAGCTTGTAGACGGCAAATGTCCGGACTGCGGCCGCCCATGTGTACCTGCAAAAGAAGAAGCATACTTCTTCAAAATGAGCAAATATGCCGACAAACTTATCGACTACATCAATACACACCCGGACTTCATCCAGCCGGAATCCCGTAAAAACGAGATGATGAACAACTTCCTTCTCCCGGGACTTCAGGATCTTTGCGTATCCAGAACTTCCTTCAAATGGGGAATCCCGGTAGACTTTGATCCGAAACACGTAGTATATGTATGGCTTGATGCCCTTACAAACTATATTACAGGAATCGGCTACGACTGCGATGGCGAAAGCACAGACCAGTTTAACAAACTCTGGCCTGCAGACCTGCATCTGATCGGTAAAGACATCATCCGTTTCCATACAATTTACTGGCCGATTTTCCTGATGTCACTGGATCTGCCGCTTCCGAAACAGGTATTCGGACATCCATGGCTTCTCCAGGGTGATGGAAAGATGAGTAAATCCAAAGGAAACGTAATCTATGCAGATGAACTGGTAGACTTCTTCGGTGTAGATGCAGTCCGCTACTTCGTACTTCATGAAATGCCATTCGAGAATGATGGTGTGATCACATGGGAACTGATGGTAGAGCGTCTCAATTCTGAACTCGCTAACACCCTTGGAAACCTTGTAAACCGTACCATTTCCATGTCAAACAAATATTTCGGCGGTGTGGTAGAAAACAAAGGCGTTACAGAACCTGTAGATGATGATCTGAAGAACTTCATTCTCTCCGTACCTGCCAAAGTAAACGAAAAAATGGATAAACTCCGCGTGGCAGATGCAATGACAGAAGTATTCACAATCTTCAAACGCTGCAACAAATACATCGACGAAACAATGCCATGGGCTCTTGCTAAGGATGAAGAGAAAAAAGACCGTCTTGCAACAGTTCTCTACAATCTGGTTGAGGGAATCTGCATTGGTGCGGTTCTGCTGAAATCCTTTATGCCGGAAACAACAGAGAGAATCCTTGCCCAGTTAAATGCACAGGACAGAGAACTGGAAGACCTTAAGACCTTTGGCCTCTATCCGTCAGGAAATAAAGTAACTGAAAAACCGGAGATCCTTTTCGCCCGCCTTGACCTGAAAGAGGTACTTGCAAAGGTGGCAGAGCTTCATCCGCCGAAAGCAGAAGAACCTGCAAAAGAAGAAAAAGAAGACGTAATTGATATCGAAGCAAAACCGGAGATCACATTTGAAGATTTCGGCAAGCTTCAGTTCCAGGTTGGTAAGATCATCAAATGTGAAGAAGTAAAGAAATCAAAGAAACTTCTCTGCTCACAGGTACAGATCGGAAGCCAGGTGCGTCAGATCGTATCCGGAATCAAAGCACACTACAGTGCAGAAGAAATGGTAGGTAAGAGGGTTATGGTAGTCACAAACCTGAAACCAGCCAAACTTGCCGGTGTACTCAGTGAAGGAATGATCCTCTGCGCAGAAGATGCAGACGGAAACCTTTCCCTGATGGTACCGGAAAAGGAAATGCCTGCAGGTGCAGAAATCTGCTGATCTTTGTATTACTGAGAACAAAGCGAATGGTAGCGAAAATGTGTGAAAACTTACGAATATTATCTTGACAAATACACTCTCAAAAGCTATATTAATATTTAGATAAAGGGGAGTGACTGACTCATGAGTATTCATGATGTCGTCAATTTCGGTGGGTAAAGACTCCAACCGTATCGTGATGAACAGGCGAGGCTTTTATTGTATGTTCCCGTACAATAAGAGCCTCGCTTTTTGTAAAAACTTAAACAGGGGGATTTTGATCATGTCACAGGGTTTTAATCATTTTGATGAGAACGGAAACGCAGTTATGGTAGACGTTTCCGGGAAAAATATCACTTACAGAACAGCAGTTGCCACAGGTGAGATTCATGTAGGAGAAGCAATCATGGAGGCTGTGAAAGAGGGTTCTGTGAAAAAGGGAGATGTGCTTGGAGTAGCACGTGTAGCGGGGATTATGGGAGTGAAAAGGACTTCTGAGTTGATTCCCATGTGCCATCCGCTTCCGATCCAGAAATGTTCCGTAGACTATGAACTGGATGAGATAAACGGAATTATCCGCGCTTTCTGTACAGTGAAAACAGAAGGCAAGACCGGTGTGGAAATGGAGGCACTGACAGGGGTTCAGGTGACGCTTCTGACGATTTATGATATGTGTAAGGCAATTGACAAGCATATGGTAATGTCCAATATTCATCTGGTTGAAAAGACGGGTGGTAAGAGTGGAGATTTTCATTTTTGATATCCACAAATTACTTTGCGATTTGCAAAATATTTGTTGGGTAAAATGAAAGAAATGTGTATAATGGAAATACAGAATGGCAGATAACGAAAAAAATTATCTGCCCGACAGGGAGGTTTTTATAAAATGAAAAGAGTAGCGATCATTACATCCAGTGATACGGGATATCGCGGAGAACGTGAGGATTTAAGCGGACCTGCGATCCGAGAGATTGTTGAGAAGAATGGATATGAGGTTGTGTCTGAAGATGTTCTGCCGGATGACAGAAAGATGTTGTCAGAGAGAATGGCGGAAATTGCAGACAGCGGCACAGCGGAACTGATCCTGACAACAGGCGGAACCGGTTTTTCACCCAGAGATATTACACCGGAGGCAACGGAGGATATTATTGACAGACGTGTACCGGGGATTCCGGAGGCAATGCGTGCGTACAGCATGACTATCACGAAACGCGCCATGCTCAGCCGTTCTACGGCAGGTATCCGAAAAAAAACACTGATCATCAATCTTCCGGGAAGTCCGAAAGCTGTAAAAGAGAGCCTGGAGTATATTATTGATGCGCTTGGACATGGCATTGAGATCATGACAGGGGAAGCAGGGAACTGCGCAAGATAACTGATGGCGATAACAGGGATAAGAAAGCAGAGTAGCGTCAGAATGTACTGACGAAAAGAGAAATCGGTGAGCCAAAGCAGAGAAGATAAGCTGACGGCAATAAACGGAAGAGCAGATACGAAAACAGTATCTGAAACTAAAACAGGAAGGTAAAAGGGATAATCTTATGGGAAAAGTAATTGCGGTTTGTACAAGTGAAAGAAAGGGAATACAGAAGACAAGTGTTCCGGAGATTAAAGTAATTGAGGATTGGGGAATCGAGGGTGATGCCCATGCCGGCAAATGGCACCGTCAGGTAAGTCTGCTCTCTTTTGACAAGATTGAAGATTTTCGCGCCAGAGGTGCAGAGGTAGAAGACGGGGCATTCGGAGAGAACCTTGTGGTTCAGGGAATCGACTTTGCCACACTTCCGATCGGCACGAAATTCCAGTGCAATGATGTAGTCCTGGAGCTGACACAGATTGGAAAAGAATGCCACAGCGGATGTGCGATCTTTAAGAAAATGGGAGAGTGCATTATGCCGAAACAGGGAGTTTTTACGAAGGTTCTCCACGGAGGTGTGATCCACCCGGGGGATGAGCTGGTAATTTTGTAACAGATCTTTTAACCGGATTATAGCAATCCTCATAAATAATGTATATTGATCCGGCTTATCAGAGCGCGAAATCCTGCGTCAGATATCCTTGACGTGTGTTGTTTACAGGGAGTGCTATAAATTAAGATTACATGAGGAGATTGGAAAAAATGATTATTGATACACATGCGCACTATGATGACGAGGCCTTTGACACAGACAGGGAAGCGCTTCTTATGTCTATGTACGATGGAGGGATTGAGAAGATTGTGAATGTCTGTGCATCTGTAGGCGGTTTTCAGGATACTGTGAAGCTGATGGAGAAATATCCTTTTGTATATGGAGCAGTGGGAATCCATCCGGATGATGCAGATAAGATGACACAGGAGACTCTGGATGAGATTCGCAGATTATCCCATATGGACAAGATGGTGGCAATCGGTGAGATCGGGCTGGACTATTACTGGCATAAGGAAGAAGAGGAACATCAGATCCAGAAGAAAATGTTTCGCGCCCAGCTTGACATTGCCAGAGAAGAGAAGCTTCCGTTTATGATCCACAGCAGAGAAGCTGCCGAGGATACTCTGAATATCGTCAGAGAATATATGCAGGGTGGTATGTATGGCGGTATCATTCATTGTTTTTCATACAGCAGGGAGATTGCGGCAGAATATCTGAAAATGGGACTGTATCTGGGAATCGGCGGAGTTGTCACTTTTAAGAACGCAAAGAAACTGAAAGAGACGGTTCAGTATGCACCCCTGTCTCAGCTTGTTCTGGAAACAGACTGTCCCTATATGTCTCCAGAGCCAAACAGAGGTAAGAGAAATTCGTCATTAAATCTGCCTTATGTAGCACAGGCAATCGCAGAACTGAAGGGAATTACAGCAGAGGAGGTTATTGATGTGACCAGACAGAATGCAGAGAAACTGCTGGGAATTCATCAATAACCACTGTCATATTCGTTTGAAGAATCATCTGAATTTTCATCCGAACTTTCGTCCGAACTTTCATCTGAACTTTCATCTGAACTTTCGTCCGAACTTTCATCCGAACTTTCATCTGAAGAGCTGTCAGAAACGTCGGAAGAGTCTTCGGTTCCGTCTGATGTGTCTGCCTGATATTCCCAGGAGTGGATGGATTCTGTATCTTCCACTACATTTCCGGTAGTTTTGTCGATCATGTTGCCCTCCCAGTCAAACTTGACGTTCAGCAGGTTTGTATTTGTGGAAGGCTTCACATTCATGGACATGATTTCCTTAAATTTAGCTTTCAGGTTATCGAGAGTAAACTCATCACCGATCACATTTCTTACACTGTGGGAAGAAGCAAGTTCTTCTGTATAATCATCCAGCATATATGGTCCGTATTCTCCGTTATCGTGATTATAATGCATGACCATAGGTTTCACTTCCGGAGAAAGGATCTGGATGGTTGATTTGCCGTTCAGAGTTGATTTCTGTATGGTAAAACTTGCCATTCCTTCCAGAAGTTCCGGGAGTTCCTGCTGGGTGGAAACGAAGTTTCCGAGGGAGTAGAATATGGTGGTATTGTGTCCCTGGTCATCAGAAAGCTGTCCGTAAGGCTGAAGCACATGCGGATGACCGCCAATGATCACATCAACACCCTGCTGCATCAGAAAAGCGGCCCATTGTTTCTCGTATTCATTTGGCATGGTTTCATCTTCTGTTCCCCAGTGAGCCACAAAGATGATGCAGTCGCTGATTTCTTTGGCTTTCTGGATCATTGTGGTGATCTTATCCTTATCAAAGATATCGATCATGTACTCATATCCTTCGCCTGCACCGGAATTATTGGTGCCGTATGTATAGTCAAGAAAAGCAATCTTAATACCATTCACTTCTTTTACTTTGACAGTGTCTGCATCTTCCTGGGTGGCGTGGATGCCAAGTACAGGAATATCCGGATAATTGGTGCTCCAGAAATCCAGAGTACTTTTCAGATAGTCATATCCATAATCATCGGCGTGATTTGTGGCAGATTCCACTACATCAAACCCTGCTTTGATAATGGCATCTCCCACTTCCTGGGGAGTGGCAAAAGAAGGATAAGTGCTGACAGCATCGTGGCTTGGAGCAAAAACCGTTTCCTGGTCGATCATGGCTACGTCTGCAGCCTGGATCTGGTCCAGAACATGAGTGTAGATATGGTCATAATTCCATATGCCGGAGTCATTTTCGCCGGATTCATACAGCTTGCTGTGATAAAGATTATCTCCAACAGCAATTACACTTGCAGTGGAGATGACAGGTGTTTCAGCTTTGATCTTATCCTGCTGTTCCTTGAGAGCCGCTGCTTCTGCTGCTTCTTTCTGCGGTTTACGGATCAGGGTGTAATCCATCTGATGCATCACCAGAACGAGCAGAACCAGAACAATAACAGAACACAGAAGACTGATCCGGGAGTTGATTCTCTCCCGTAAATTAAGTGGCATATTATTTTTTTTCATAGAAAATTCCCTTTAACTAAAATAGTTCTTAACAGTGAGAGTGCTGAACAGTTACAGCAATCTGCAGCCTGTATTGCTGTCCTCAGTACCGTATCTCAAATTCATTGCAGACTGCATACGGAAATGAGACAGGAGCGTATGAACTGTAATCTATCTATTCATTATAACAAATTTCATGGTTCAAAGAAAGAATTAAGAGAGAAATTCTTTGAAAACCTGCCAGAAATGCTTTGTGAGACAAAGTATTTTAGTGTATAATAGGTAGCAATATAACCATAATGTACAAACATGCTACAGCAATGCTATATGGAATTGCTTAAGCAAAAAGAGGGAGGTAACCGGATGAACCATTATGAGGCAATTAATGATGTACTGGTCAATTTATTTAATGAGATTCTGGACCTGGAAGAACGGGCATTGATTACGGGAGAATATAAGAATATTTCCGTCAATGATATGCACATTATTAATGCAGTAGGTATCCGGGAACAGAAGAATATGTCAACAGTAGCCAGAGAACTGAATGTGACTGTGGGTACATTGACGATCGCTGTGAATAATCTTGTAAAGAAGGGATATATCCAGCGTATGAGAAGTCAGGAGGACCGAAGGGTTGTGCTGATCTCCCTGACAGAACAGGGGAAGAAAGCTTATTACCATCATAAAGATTTCCATGAGAAAATGGTACTGGCTGTACTTAAAGGCCTAAATGTGGAGGAGACAGAGGCATTGACGAAAGCTCTGACCAAGCTGCAGGCATTTTTCAGATCATATCAGTAGAAGGAGTAAAGATGGAATATACTGAGAAGGATTTAGTAAAGATCGCAAAAAGGGAAAATAATACGAAGAGAAACTATCTGGTAGTGGATCCGCTTCAGGGAAAGCATATTCCGGTAGTGCCATCAAAGGCACTGGATTTATTTGCTGCTCTGGCAGATACTTTCAGGGAGAAATACAAAGATGAAAAACTTTTGCTGGTGGGCTTTGCGGAGACAGCAACTGCCATAGGTGCTCAGGCAGCGATTACTGTGGGGGCAGATTATATTCAGACCACCAGAGAAGTTATTCCCGGCGTGAATTATCTGTTTTTTTCCGAGGAACACAGCCATGCCACAGAGCAGAAGCTGGTAAAAGATGATATTGACAGAGCAGTGGCGGAGACGGATCGGATCATATTTATCGAGGATGAAGTAACTACCGGAAAAACAATTCGGAATATCATCAGTATTCTTGACAGGGAATATGACGGAAAATTTAAATATTCAGTAGCATCTCTGTTCAACGGAATGAGCGAGGAGAATCTGGAATGTTATAAGAGACAGGGGATTTCCCTGTATTATCTGGTAAAAACGGATCACAGTACTTACGGAGACAGAGCAGAAACATTTAAGGGAGACGGATTTTATTATAAATGTCCGGATAAGGTCGCAGAGTATACAACGATTTATGTTAAAAACCGGATGGATGCCCGCAGACTGATTGATTCCGGGAAATATGAAGAAGCATGTGAGAATCTGTGGAGAGAAATCCGGGAGAAAACCGGAAATATGGCTGATAATATATCTGGCAAAAGAATACTGGTGATCGGCACTGAGGAGTTTATGTTCCCTGCACTTTATATCGGAAGAAAGATGGAAAAAGAGGGAGCCGAAGTAAGGTGCCATTCGACTACAAGAAGTCCCATTGCTGTGAGTCTGGAAAAAGAGTATCCCCTTCACAGCAGATATGAACTGAAAAGTTTATATGATCCGGACAGGAGAACGTTTATTTACGATATAGGAAAATATGACAAGGTATTGATTGTCACAGATTCCCCGGAAATAAAGGAGAGTCAGGAAACGCTGATAAATGCTGTCCGGATGCAGAACAAGGATATTACAGTTGTAAGGTGGTGCTGATTTGAGAAGTTCCTATTCAGAAGAAGATGTGATTTTATTATTGAAGGATATTACCGGGCTGGTAGAACCTCAGCCTGCCAAAGTGCGGGAGAAACTGATTCAGTCCGGAAAACATTACAGCGAGATGCTGCCTGTTGAATATGTTCCTACAGATCAGTATATGCAGGTATATCATAATGCGCTGAAACATTATGCGAAGCCGGTTGCCAATGCAGTAGGAATGCTGGCAGATAAGATCATAGAGAATAAGGGAAAGAAAATTGTCCTGGTATCCCTTGCCAGAGCGGGAATCCCAATTGGTATCCTTGTGAAGCGATACATCAAATTCAAATATGGTATAAATGTGCCGCATTATTCCATTTCAATTATCAGAGGAAGAGGGATTGACGATAATGCCATGAAGTATCTGCTTGAAAAGTACAGACCGCAGCAGATTTTATTTGTGGACGGATGGATTGGCAAGGGTGCGATCCTGAATGAATTGAAGAAAGATATCTCTGCATATGAAGGGGTTTCTGCTGACATAGCGGTAGTGGCAGATCCGGCAAATGTTACGGAGCTTTGCGGAACACATGAAGATATCCTGATCCCAAGTTCTTGCCTGAACAGTACAGTATCCGGCCTTATCAGCCGTACTTTTCTGAGAGATGACATAATAGGCAGAGATGATTTCCATGGGGCAGTCTATTACGGAGAACTGACAGATTCTGATTTGTCATATGACTTTATTGAAACCATTGAAAAGAAATTTAATATGGAGAATACACCTGATCTGGAAGAAAGAGTGGAAAGTCAGGGTATTGATGAGGTAATAAATATAGGAAAGAATTTCGGTATTGACGATATTAATCTGATCAAACCGGGGATCGGAGAGACAACAAGAGTATTACTGAGGAGAATTCCCTGGAAGGTGCTGATCGATGAGCGATATAAGGGAAATCCTCAGTTGAAGCATATTGTCAGACTTGCCGAAGAGAAACATACACCTGTAGAATACTATCCACTTACACATTATAAATGCTGTGGAATCATTAAGAAGCTTGCGGATGCATGAGAAGGGTAATACTTATTCTGTTATTCCGAAAACTTCTGAAAGATAAACTGTTTTCTTAGCCCAGTTCAGATGGGTTTTATATTCATTCATTCTTTCTCTGGTTTTGCTTCCTGCAACAAGGGAAGCAGAATCAGCATTCCAGTTTAAAATCGCCCGTGCGTCAAGGTAGTCATTTCGTGAAACCTGATAAGCTCTGTTTACTACAGGGATCTGTGAAGGGTGGATAACGGTTTTTCCGATGAAACCGCAAAGTCTGTCCTCCCGGATTTCCTGAATCATTCCTTCTTTCCAGCTGTCACCGGCATAATATTCCCATACAGGACCGGAAATCACATAATCCATACCATATACAGTGATAATATCTGAGAAAATATCTGAAACAGGTCTGATGCTGTGAATAGATTCATTGGCATGTCTGCGAAACCCAAACATATGGCACAGATCATTTCCGCCAACACGTATATTCAATATAAGATCTTCAATTCTGGCTAAAGAATCCCTTAACAAATAGAGAATATCAATTCTGTTTCGCAAATCTATAATGGAAGGACTTTCGTAAATAGGCATCATGTAAAGCTTTTTTGCGACAAGTTCATTGACGAGGATCATCTGCTCAATATAACTTTGTGCGTTATCCGGGCTGAATTTAGGGACGATGAAACCGGTAACAATCTTAATGGATTGCCCAAGAGCTTTTGTTAATCTCTGAATCTGCTGTGGATTCCGAACCCGGATAAATATTTTGGGCAGATAGAATGGCTTTTGTTCATGCTGTATGAATATCTGGCTGAGAGAAGAAATCAGTATCTGCTCGGCTTCTTCAACATGATCGTCGTTTATGGTATCTTCAAGACAGAGAGCAAGAGAAAATCTGTTTCCGAATCTTTCATTTATCAGAGAATCAGTGATGGATATTCTGTTGGCAGGACAATAGAGTAATGGACCTACACTGTAATATAAAACATTATTTTTCATAACACTCCTTCTGACATATCTACAAAAATTCCCGTAAATAGGGTACCTTATAGAAATTCAATAAAATACTGCAGGTAATCCGGTCCATCACAGTGTGAAGGACCGAGTCAGCAGCTACATCATAGCACATTTCAGGGGAATAAGCCATAGAAAGAACAGGGGAATTTTCTTGAAATATAAATAGCAATATGATACAATTTTGAGGTAGAATTTATACGAAAATTTGGAGAAAATTATGGTTCCGCATTATTTTATGAAATTACTGTAGAACTTATCATGAACAGAAATAAGATAAGCAGATATTGAAGGTGAGATACTTATATGTTGGAACACAAAAAAATTCAAAACCTCAGTGATTATTTTGTCGAACTGAACAGCAGGCGGGAGAAAGGTGTTTATTTCTACCGTATCAACGGATATTCTGAAGAAGTCGGCGAATTTATAAAGAAATATTATGATACAGCAAGAAGAACCGGAGTGGTTATCGAAGGGAAGATACCTAATCCCGATGAGGGGAATCTTGCATATTATAATGAAATAATGGGAATGGATTTTCAGATGAGTATGGATTTTATCCATGTCAGTCTGAGAAAATGGCTGCCAAGGATGAATGAGTTTCAGAGACAGAATGTGGCAGCCTCCATTTATGACTCTCTGGATTCCCTGCGAAAAGCCGGGAAAACCGAGAATATGCTCAGGAACGCATATATCAAGTTCATGTGCTGGCTGTATTATAAATTTGAACGCATTGTAAATCAGCTTGGAGAGAACCATATCCCTAAAATATTATATGAAGGGCAGATAAGCAATTATGAGTTAATGCTCATATCGATTCTTTCCAATGCAGGCTGTGATGTAGTACTGCTTCAGTATGCAGGGGATCAGGGATATCTGAAAACAGATCCGGGTTCCGTTCTTTCAGACAGTTTGCAGATGGAAGGTTTGCAGCCATTTCCGCAGGGATATTGTGTGAAAAAGGTCAGAGATGAGATTCAGAATGAACTTAACAATGAGAGACTGTATGGAATCAGACCTTCGCTTACAAATTGTACAAATGCATGGATAAAGGGAAACGGCCTGGATGATATCCGCGAGAGCATTCTGTTAAGGGGAAATGACAGCCGTTTTTTTTATAACTGTTTCTGCAGGATAAACGGGGCAGAAGATAAGCTTACTTATGCAAATGAACTGTTCAGATTGCAGCAGGAACTGAGAAATTCAAAGAGAAATACGGTGGTCGTAAGTAAAGAGATTCCAAGACCAACGCCGCAGGAAATTTCAGAGATAAAGAGGTCAAACTATACATCCGGAGATCAGATGCTCCTGGGACTTGCGTGTAATATACAGTATGGAGCCAATCCGGAGCTTCAGCGGATCCTGCATAAAACATTTGTGGATGTTATGCTGGCTGAATCTCAGAAGGAAGGGGAAAATCTTAACAGACTGACAAACAGGGCAGTGTATCTGCTGTGCTGGATGAGAAGATATCTGCCGAAGCTGTTCATAAACTGGAAATCACCGGAGATTGGATGCTTTATTTATCTGGGGGGCTGCCGGAATGAAAACGAAGCTCTGTTTATGAGTTTCCTTGGGCGGCTGCCACTGGATGTGCTGATCTTATGTCCTGATCTGAACATTAAGTGCTGTCTGGAAGATAAACTTCTGTATGAGGTCAACTATCCGGAGAGTCTGGCGATCACAGAATATCCGGAAGAGAGTTCTCAGGTAAAGATTGGAACAGCCGCTTATCATGCGGAAAGAGAACTTGATACTCTGATGTATCAGGACAGTGGGATATACAGAAATCAGCAGTATGTGAAGGCGAATGTTATCAATCTGCAGACCATGTATGAAGAGATAAAACTACTGTGGGATCAGGAATTGAAATACAGACCTAATTTCAGCACAGTTAACGGTGTGGTAAATATTCCGGTTATTTTTTCAAAAATCTCAGGAGTGAAGGATGGAAGTGTTTCTCAGTACTGGGAATCAATAGCAGCACTGATCACAGAGGATACTGTTGTTGTGAAAAGTGCTCCGTACATTGAACCAACTGCCTCCGGTCCAATGAAAGCCTTTGCCGTAGAATTTTATAAAAACGGAAAGCTTCTGCGGAATAAAATAAAGAATCATCCCAGATATCCTTATCATCTTCTTCGGGAGGAAATGCAGGAATTTATACTTGACAAGCTGCAGCTTCTGATCGAGCGGAAACTGATAAAGGGTATTGGGGAAAATGGTACAGAATATACAGTGATCGCGCAGATTCTGGATCTGCCGAAGGAGATTCTGCGTCTGATCCAGAAATTTGATTTTACAAAAAAGAATCCGAAACTGATATATATTAATACAGGGGAGACGATGATTTCACTTCAGGATTCGATTCTTGTAACATTCCTGAACCTGGCAGGATTTGACATTCTGTTTTTTGTCCCTACAGGCTATCAGAGTGTGGAGAACTACTTTGCAGAAAAACTGATGGAAGAGCACCAGATCGGGGAATATAAATACGATATGCAGGTTCCGGATCTGAATAACATTTCGACAAACAGTACCCGCCCCTCATGGCGGAGAAAACTTTTCAGGAGAGGTTAGTAGATTATGGGACTTGATTTCGGTAAATCATCTATGGGAAATCCTGCTCAGGCCGGTAATGGTCTTCAGGAGAAAAATGAGATTGAAGTTGTGGAGAAATATGATATTGTCGCTGACAGGCAGCAGATGAATGCTGAGCTGGTCAATTCAAAAGAAGTGGACGATATTGTCAGCACGATCGAAGTTTACAATATGGATACCATTGTATCTTTTGGTGCGAAAGCAGCAGAGGAGATTTCCAAGGCATCTGATGTGGTCCTCAACAGCATGAATATGTCGCAGCTTAATGAGACAAGCGAGATGCTTAAATCGCTGGCAAAGATCATGGATCAGTTTGACATTAATGAAATTAAGGATAATCCGGGACTTTTCGGAAAGCTTTTCGGAAATTTCAGAAAACAGCTGGATAAGATACTGGCCAAGTATCACACAATGGGCGAAGAAGTTGATAAGATTTATGTTCAGCTTAAAGGATATGAGTCTGAAATCAAACAGTCCAATAAAAAGCTGGATACCATGTTTAAGACCAATGTGGATTATTATCATGAACTGGTGAAATATATCCTTGCAGGAGAACAGGCATGTAAAGAGATTGAAGCCTACATTGCCCAGAGACAGCAGGATATGGAGAATACGGGAGATCAGTCTATTCAGTTTGAACTTACCAGTCTGAATCAGGCACTGATGATGTTGGAACAGAGGACACAGGATCTGAGAACAGCAGAGAATGTGGCAATGCAGTCCATTCCCATGATAAAGACTATGGAGTTCAGCAATTACAATCTGGTGAGAAAGATCAATTCTGCGTTTATCGTTACGCTTCCTGTATTTAAGCAGGCACTTGCGCAGGCAATTCTTCTGAAAAGGCAGAAGATACAGGCAGAATCTATTGCAGAACTGGATAAGAAAACAAATGAGATGCTTCTTAAGAATGCCCAGAATACAGTAGATGTATCGAAGATGACAGCTAAAATGGCATCCGGAAGTTCCATTCAGATTGAGACTCTTGAGAAGACATGGGCAACCATTACAAATGGAATCGAAGAGACAAGAAGGATCCAGGAAGATGCCAGAAAGAAACGCCAGGAGGATCAGGTTCGTCTGGAGGCAATCAAACAGGATTTTAACAAACAATACAATGTGCCACCGGTAAGAAAATAAAAACACAGAAAAAAGGGAGGATGAATGATATGCCTATTAATTTATCAAAAGGACAGAAGGTAGATTTAACAAAGAAGAATCCGGGACTTAAGAAGATCATGGTAGGACTTGGATGGGATGTAAACGCTTTTGATTCAGGTTCGGATTTTGACCTGGATGCAGCAGCATTTATGCTTGGTGCCAACGGAAAATGCCCTACAGAGAAAGAATTCATTTTCTATGGCAATCTGAAGCATGCCAGTGAATCAGTCATCCACATGGGAGATAACCTTACCGGTGAGGGTGAAGGTGATGATGAGCAGATCATGATTGATCTGTCAAAGGTTCCGGCAAATATTGAGAGAATTGCGTTTACAGTTACCATTTATGATGCAGAAGCAAGACGTCAGAACTTCGGACAGGTTTCAAACTCTTACATCCGTCTGGTAGATGAATCCAATGAGGTGGAACTGATCCATTATGATCTTGGGGAGGACTTCTCCATTGAAACAGCAGTAGTTGTAGGAGAACTTTACAGACATAACGGAGAGTGGAAGTTTAATGCCATCGGAAGCGGATTCCAAGGTGGACTTGCAGCGCTCTGCGGTCATTATGGTATTGAAGTAGCGTAATATAAGAGACAGTCGGCTGTTTGGTAAAAATACTAAACAGTTATCAGGTATGGAGCTGTATAGCGAAGCGGATAAGACAATATGGGAGGAAAAATATATGCCAGTTAGTTTAAAAAAAGGACAGAAGGTCAGTCTTACAAAAGGTAACCCGGGACTTAAGAATGTAGTTGTAGGTATCGGATGGGATATCAATGCTTTTGACACAGGCGGGGATTTCGATCTGGATGCAGCAGCGTTCTGTCTGACAGATTCCGGAAGGGTTTCTGATTCGAACGATTTTGTATTCTATGGAAATCTTGTACATCCGTCCGGAGCAGTCCAGCATATGGGAGACAACCTTACAGGTGCCGGAGACGGAGATGATGAGCAGATTAAGATCGATCTGTCAAAGATTCCTGCCAATATCACAAAGATTGCATTTACAGTTACCATCTATGATGCAGAGGCAAGACGCCAGAATTTCGGACAGGTTTCTAATGCCTTTGTGAGAATCTTCAATGAAGTGACAGGAGAAGAAATCCTCAGATATGATCTTGGAGAAGATTTCTCTATTGAAACAGCAGTTGTATTTGGTGAACTGTACAAGAATGGTGACGAATGGAAATTTAATGCCATTGGAAGTGGTTATCAGGGTGGTCTGGCTGCTTTGTGCAACAGTTATGGTGTAGACGTAGAATAGTGCCGGAGGGCAACAGGAGGGACGAAAATGTCAGTAAGCTTACAGAAAGGACAGAAGGTAAATCTGTCAAAGGAGCATGCAGGATTAGCAAAGGTGATCGTGGGACTTGGCTGGGATGAGGCAAAGCCATCCGGCGGTGGTGGATTGTTTGGTGCATTATTTGGTTCTTCATCACATCAGGCAATCGACTGCGACGCTTCTGCAATCATGTTGAAAAATGGTAAATTTACAGATAAAACAGACCTGGTATATTTCGGCAACCTGAAACATAAATCCGGGACAGTCAATCATATGGGAGACAATCTTACAGGAGCAGGCGAGGGAGATGATGAGCAGATCGTTATTGATCTGTCAAGAGTTCCGGCTGAATATGATAAGATTGTCATTGTTGTCAATATCTATCAGGCAGTAAAGAGAAAACAGCATTTTGGAATGATCCAGAATGCATTTATCCGTCTGGTTGATGCCAGAAACAATAAAGAAATGTGCAAATATAATTTAACTGAGAATTATTCAGGTATGACTGCGATGATTTTTGGGGAAATATACAGGTATAACGGTGAATGGAAATTCAACGCCGTAGGAAATGGCACAACAGATCCCGGACTTGGGGAACTCTGCCAGAGATTTGTGTGAAAATAAAAAGAGGAGCTGTTATGGTTCCTCTTTTTATATAAAATCCGGTAACTGTCTGTCCATGATTGAACAGTTGCAAAACCCGAAAGAGGAGGTTAATTATTATGAATGAAATAAACAAAGAGGAGCGAATGCAGGGCCTGTCCGGACAGCAGGTCAGCGAGAGCAAGGCGAAGTACGGCACCAATGAGCTGGCGAAGAAAGAGACTGAATCACTCTGGTCCATGTTTATCGGTGCATTTGATGACATCTGGATTAAGGTATTATGTGCGGCTCTGGCTCTTAAAGTTATCCTGGCTGTGCTGGGAATCTTTGTCCCTGCATTATCCGGCGGAAATGATGTTGTGGAGATCATCAGTATTGTGATCGCAATCGCACTTGCTACCGGTTTCAGTACCCTGTCAGAGTACAGAAATACTTCAAGAAGTGAGGCGCTTCAGGAAGAATACAGCAAAACTTATGCCAAAGTTGTAAGAGACGGAAAGCTGGTCAATATTCTTACCAGTGAAATCGTTAAAGGTGATACGATCCTTATCCAGGCAGGAGATAAGGTTCCGGCAGATGGTCTGTTATTTGAAGGTAAGATCAAAGTATCTCAGGCGGCATTAAACGGTGAATCAAGAGATGAGAACAAAGCAGCAGTCACCAATATGGACGAGGCAGAATCTACGGATTACTCCTCACATGGAAAAGTCTTTATGGGTTCTGTTGTGACTTCAGGCGAAGGTTACATGATCGCAACTGTTATCGGAGACAGTTCTGAATTAGGAAAGATAAACAAAGCTCTGACAGATACCTCCGAGGAAGAAGAGCGAAAAGATACTTCCAGCCTGAAGCTGGAGGGTGTGGCAGCAGGTATCGGTAAACTGGGTGTGTCAGCTGCAGCGATCGCAGGTATCCTTCATGTTGTCCTGACTCTGATCAGGGCAGATCAGGCAATCACTGTTGTTTCCGTTCTCCTTGTAATAGCGGAAGCAGTTATGCTTATGGCTTCTATCGTGATCATGGCAGTTCCAGAGGGACTCCCGATGATGAACAGTTTGGTTCAGTCAATGAATACAGAGTCCATGTATAAAAAGAATATTCTTGTCAGCCACAAGGCGGCATTTTCAGATTCTGCTTATATGAACGTGCTGTTCAGTGATAAAACCGGAACGATCACACAGGGTAACCTGTCACTGGTAGAATTTATCACAGGTAACGGTGAGATTGTGGATTCCATTCAGAGCAGGGAGTTTATAGAAGCTATCACTCTGAATAACCTTGCAAAGATTTCCTCAGAGGGAAAGGCAATCGGAAGTAACAACATGGACAGAGCACTGCTCTCTTATGCCATTGATCATGGTTATAATGATTCTGACAATGATCCGGAGAAGGTAGAAGAGATCAGTGGATTTGATTCTGAGAAGAAATGTGCCACTGTAAAATTGAAAAACGGACTTGTTTACTGGAAGGGTGCTACAGAGAATATCATTGATAAAGTAACACATTACATGCTTCCGGACGGGGAAGAAAGAGAGTTTACAAAGGCAGATAAAGATAAAGTAGAAGAGCAGATGCATGCACAGGCAAAGAGAACCATGAAGCTTCTCTCCGTAGCGAAAATCAGCGATGGAAAGACTGTTCTTATGGCAGTTCTGTGTCTGCGTGATAATGTCAGAACAGATGCGGTTGAGACTGTTCAGATTCTCAATGATGCAGGAATCCAGGTAGTTATGGTTACCGGTGATGCAGAGGAAACTGCAGTAGCCATTGCAAAAGAGGCAGGTATTCTTGCAGATGAGAAGAAGGATGTGGTTCTTACCCATGAAGAAATGGAGAAATTATCAGATGAAGAGCTGAAGAAAGTTCTCCCGAACCTGAGAGTGGTAAGCCGTGCGAAACCGCTTGATAAGAAAAGACTGGTATCTCTTTCACAGCAGATTGATAATGTCTGTGGCATGACCGGTGACGGTGTGAACGATGCTCCCGCATTAAAACAGGCAGACATTGGTTTTGCAATGGGAGATGGTACAGCAGTTGCACAGGAGGCAGGAGATGTTGTTATCCTTAATAACAGTCTGACTTCCATTAAAGACTGTGTGCTTAACAGCAGGACTATGGCGAAATCTGTTGGAAAATTCCTCATTTTCCAGCTTACTGTAAATATCAGTACTCTGTTAATGAATATCATTGCACCGATCCTGGGATGGACAGAGCCGTTTTCCATTGTCCAGATCCTCTGGATCAACCTGATCATGGATACACTGGCTGCCATGGCGTTCGGTGGAGAACCTATTCTTGACAGATATATGAAAGATCAGCCGGCAAAGAGAACAGATAACATTCTGACTCCGTACATCAAGTCAGCGATCGGAGTAAGTGCAATATTTATTACCCTTGGTTCTATCCTGATACTTGAGAATATCGGCGGCATTACCAGTTGGGTAATCCCTGCGGGCTGTGCAGATCCGGAGCTTTATGAGAAAACATTTATGTTTGCGTTCTTCATTTATGCGATCATCTTTAACAGTCTGAATACCAGATCTGAGAAGTTTAATCTGTTTGAGCATATCGGGGAGAATAAGAACTTCGTACTGGTAATGGGAGCAATCTTTGTTCTTCAGACCATTATCATTGAAATCGGCGGAAAAGTATTTAGCACAACTCTGCTTGAGCCAAAGGCATTACTGGTATCCATGGTACTTGCAGTACTTATTATACCGGTGGATCTTATCAGAAAAGCAATCATGAGCAGGTAAACAATACGTATGAAATAATAATTATGGGGCTGTCGCAGGTAATAACAGTGCGGCAGTCCCATTTTTGTGAGCACACATATTACAGTCAGGACATTTTATGGAATTACTATAGAAAAGCTATATGAAGCTGTTAATTCCATTGCTTCATGTATTTTTCCAGAACCGGAAACTGTACAGGTCCGATGTCCAGAATCCGGCGGTGAAATTCTTTCAGGTCGAAATCATCTCCAAGTTTTTTCTGACAGACTGTTTTCAAGTCAAGGAAATTCAGATATCCCCAATAGTATTTCAGATAGTTACCGGGAGTTTCCACAATATACTGATAGATTTCGGCAGCAGTGGAAGCATTGTTGATGCCAAATGCTTTCAGAAAGACAGCAGTGCGGGCTGCATCCCAGCCCCTGTAATGAATGCCGATATCGATCAGGGAGTAAATGCACAGATTCATACTCCTGTTTAACCAGGCAAGCCGGACAGCATTTTTGGCAGAATCCGGATCCTTCATGAGGGAGGCGGCATATTCATAGCCGTAGGATTCCACGTAGGTTGCCCAGCCTTCCACGTAACCGGAGGAGGTGACCAGATATCTGATGTTAGAGGGATTGTTTTCGGCAAAAGAAACTGTCTGGTAAAGATGGCCGGGAAATCCTTCATGTGCCAGTGTGCCGAAAAGTTCCAGAGAAGAGGTACGTCCGGAATCGTTGATATAGATTACGTTGGGGGTTCGGGTATCCACAGGCGGCGTGAGGTAAAAAGCAGGACTTAAGAATTTTTTCATGGAAGGATGAACGGTGCGGAGTTCGTAAGAGGCATCTTTCAGTTCCGGGAAATCTTTTTTCATCAATTCCGGAAGCTTCTCAAGCATCTGAGTCGGTGTCAGCGTAAGTTCACCGGAACATTGATTCAGCCTGTCGATCAGGGAGGAATTCTGTTTCAGCAGGGAAGATATCTCCCGATAGTCGGACAAAAGCTGAGCTGACAGTCTTTTTTCAATTTGTCCGACAGGTACATAGGTTCCTGTCTGGCTTTGCAGCAGGTAGAGGTAATATTCACGCCCACCCTCAAAAAATGCCAGGCCCCGGCTGCTTTTGCCTGTACCGCGAAGACTTTCCAGACTGTCTGCCAGTTCCTGATAAGCAGGGATCACTTCGGTTAAGATCAGTTTATGATGATATGTACAGAGTTTTTTCTGATCTTCGCTGCTAAATGCAGGGTTGGAGAAAGCTTTCAGTTTCTGCGCGAAAATATCATCCATGTAGTTGGAATCAGGATTCGCGACAAAAGAATGACATTGTTTCAGGATACGGTCCAGAGTTGTGTCGCTCATGAAAAGCCCTGACTGGGATTTCTGCTTTTCCAGTTTTATAATACTTTGAAAATATGGCCTGACGGTACTCAGAAGTTTCAGATAATCAGAGATATCTTCTTTTGTCCGGAAAGTATATTCCGCCAGAAGAATGGGAAGTTGTGCCTGCACACCCAGGCCTGGTCCCAGCGGCTCATCCAGGGCGCTGTTTTTTCCAAGGGAGGCTCTGGTGTGAAAATAGAGAAGAAGCATATCACAGGTAAGCCGGTTTTCTTCGGAGAGCTTGGAATAGGCAAAGGATTTCAGCTCTTTCTCATATTCCTGACAGAGACTGGTGGTCTTAGCCGGGTCAGAAAGTGCAGTTCCAAGAGTTGCCTCGGGCTTTCTGATACCTTTTTTTTCAGGGTGTGCAAGAGTGTAGTGAAGGGTGAGGGTATTGCTGCATACTTCGGACCGGAATAATTTTTCCGTAAAGGTCTGAAAACGGGAGTTTTCAGAAACAAAGTGGTCGGAGAGAACACCCATGCTGATGCCAATGGCAAAGACCAGACACAGGCTGAGGATTCTTTTAGGGATATTTTTATAAATACGCATATCCACCTCGGAATCTGCTTTTTACTATCTTATTGAAGGAAGGCATGAAGTATGCTTTCGGTAACATCATTACTGTTCACACACCATTATCCCGCGAGGTGTTTTGGCATAAATATGCCAAAATCCTGAGACATACAAGCCAAAATTCATTCCAAATGCTCGTCACACTTTTTTCATTTGACAAAATTGGGATGTTATGTTAACATACACAAATGCGTAACAAAACGTAATAAAAATGTAATAATTTTACAACGATGTATAACAGGAGTTGATTAGTAAAATGAATAATAAAATAAAGACAATTTTGATGGCAGCAATTATGAGCTCTGTGGTTCTGACACAGGGGGTATGTGTAAGCGCAGCACAGTTTGATGATGGCGCATCAGCGTTTTCTGATGGAACAGGAAGTGTAAGTGCTCTGGCAAGTACACTGGCGAAGCAGACAGAGGAACAGACACAGGAGTTTGTTGCGAAAGAAGAGGAAGCAGCTCAGATTCGTGAAGAACGAAGAGTAGAGAAAGCGGAAAAGGCTTCTGAGAAGGCAGAGCAGGAAAAAACAGCCGCGCTGGAGAGTATTCAGCAGACAGTTGAGGATACAAAGAAAAAAATTGCCGAAGAAGCAGAAGCGAAACGTCTGGCAAAGAGACAGGAAGTGGTAAACTTTGCGCTGCAGTTTGAAGGAAATCCTTATGTTTATGGCGGAACAAGTCTTACAAACGGTGCAGACTGCTCAGGATTTGTAATGTCTGTATTTGCCAATTTCGGTTACAGTCTTCCACGTGTGGCTGCAGCGCAGTGTGATGCCTCCACAAAGAAAGATATCAGCCAGCTTGAGCCGGGAGATCTGGTATTCTACGGAAACGGATATATTGATCATGTGGCACTTTATATCGGAGATGGAAAGATTATTCATGCCAGTAATGCTGCTACAGGAATCAAGATTTCCGATTATGATTATGAGAAGCCGGCAGCTGTAGGTACGTTCATGGAATAGCTGTAACGCCTAAAATTATATGATTCGACAAATTGCACAAAGAATGTCGAGAGGTGGGAAAAGTGGATAAAGTCATACACACTCTATCCACATACCCGGTTATTGAAAAATCCCGTAAATTAAAGTTATACACAAAGTTATCCACATTATCCACATTTTATGTATGTGGAATACTCGATTTACATAAGGAAAAAAGAAACAGATGTTTTGTGTAAAATGATAAATCGACATTTTTGGACGAAAAAATCCACAAATCTATTGACTTTTTTATATTCTAAAAAACATATAATATTGTACAAAAAATACAAAATATAACAATATATATAAAAATAATCAGAATATTCAAAAAGATATTCTACTAAAAAATACAACAACAATGAAAAAAAGAATACATTTGACAGAAACAGGAAATTTCCACATAGGAGAGACAGATGTGGATGAGAAATGCACAAAATGAATTCGGGTGGGGATAACTTTTCACAGATATTATCCACATAACATGAAGTCCTGTGTCAGATATCTTTGCCGTGCGTCAGCACGCCTGCAGATATCTTCCTTGTCTTTCGCACTCTGCTGAACTGTCTTAAATGTATTATTTACGAGGATTGCTATAGATATCTTTATCATACGTCAGATAAAATCAGCCGGATGAATAGTAAATATTCATCCGGCTGATTTCTGATATATACTATTTTTGTTTCATCCGTTTGATGACTTTCAGACGGGTAAATTCCTCACGTTCTTTCTCCTCCAGTGCATTCTGGATATCTTTGGTCAGTGCCTCGTACTTCGGAATAGTGATATTCTTCAGAGCATTGGCACGTTTCTGAGTTTTCTTGATATTGGCTGCAAGGCGGATGGCTGCATTTTCCACCATGGACAGGCGGATGGACAGCTCTTTTACCTTTTCAAAGGCAGCCTTGGCTTCGTCCAGAGACATCTTTGTGCTGTAGTAGGCATAGGTGGGAGTGTTAGTGGTTTTGTCATATTCCACCAGAGGAATTTCCGTACCCATAACACTTCGGGTTTTAATGCGTATAGAGTTCTCGACAGGAACCGTACACGCGATCTGCTGGACAAAGGCGATACCAATCTCCATATTGGCTTTCTGCAGTGCTGTATAGGCAGTGCGGAAAGTCACATCAATCTGTGTCTGGATATCCTTTGCCTGATCGATCAGCTCCATCATTTCACGAATCAGGATGTTACGCTTCTTGTCCATCAGCTCATAGCCCTGACGGGAAAGCTTCAGTGAGTTCTTTGCAAGTATCAGGTTTCCCTTGGTGGGAAAGGTATTCGGATCCATGTAATCACCTCGCTTCTTTTAGCGTACTGTTTCGTGATAGTACTTGTCGAGGATCTTCGTATCAATTCGGTCGAGCTCTTCTTTCGGAAGAAGTCCCAGAAGCTCCCAGCCCTTATCCAGGGTTTCGGTGATGCTTCGGTTCTCGGTTTCGGACTGGCCGACAAATTCACTCTCAAAGGCTTTACCAAATACCAGATAGCGTTTATCCAGCGGGGAAAGCTCATCCTCACCGATAACGGAAGCAAGGGCTCTGGCATCTCCAACCTTTGCATAGCAGGAGAAAAGCTGATTTGCCACGTCCTGATGGTCTGCTCTTGTATAGCCTTCACCGATACCGTCCTTCATCAGACGGGAAAGAGACGGCAGTACGTTAATAGGCGGATAGATTGCCTGTCCATGAAGCTGTCTGTCCAGAACGATCTGACCTTCGGTGATATAACCGGTAAGGTCAGGAATCGGGTGAGTGATATCATCGTTTGGCATGGTCAGGATCGGGATCTGGGTTACGGAACCCGGTTTGCCTTTTACGATACCTGCACGTTCGTACAGGGTTGCAAGCTCACTGTACAGATAACCCGGATAACCTTTACGGGACGGAATCTCACCTTTGGAGGAGGAAACCTCTCGCATGGCCTCGCAGAAGGATGTGATGTCTGTCAGGATGACCAGGATGTGCATTCCTTTTTCAAAAGCAAGATACTCTGCGGCAGTGAGGGCGATCTTCGGTGTAAGAAGACGTTCAACAACCGGATCATTTGCAAGATTCAGGAACATAACTACATGGTCTGCAGCACCGCTTTCCTCGAAGGTACGGCGGAAAAATTCCGCTACGTCATATTTGACACCCATTGCTGCGAAAACAATGGCAAAATCTTCATCAGAGTCCTCTCCCAGAGAAGCCTGCTGTACGATCTGTGCAGCCAGCTTGTCGTGTGGAAGACCATTTCCGGAAAAGATCGGAAGCTTCTGTCCTCGGATCAGGGTGGTCAGTCCGTCGATTGCGGAAATACCGGTGTTGATATAGTTTCGGGGATATTCACGTGCTACCGGGTTCAGTGGCAGACCATTGATGTTTAATTTTACATCCGGGGTGATGTCCCCCAGACCGTCGATGGGCTGTCCGATACCGTTAAAGGTTCGTCCGAGGATTTCCGGGGAAAGCCCGATCTCCATGGGACGTCCGGTCAGCCGGGTATGGGTGTTGCCTAAGGACATACCGTCTGTTCCTTCAAAAACCTGGATAACAGCCTTGTCCTCATAAATCTCAATAATACGGCCGATCTTGCGAGTCCCGTCATCCATGTGAAATTCAACGATTTCCTCATAGGAGGCATTCTTGACGCCTTCCAGGACCACCAGAGGTCCGTTTATTTCGCTTAAGCCTAAATATTCAATTGCCATAAACTTCTCCTCTCTGTTACGACTCATAGCCGGTTATGGCTATGAATGTAACTGTTCCGGCATCAGCCGTTTTTTTCCATTATGTTATCATAGAAAGTATCAATGTCCTGCTTGTATTGGTCGAATTTATCAAGCTGATTATTTGCCACATCATATTTAATGGAAATAATTTTTTCAAAAATGTTGTTCCCCTCTTTCAGTACGGAAACCGGCATTCCACGGTTGATGAGTGCACGGCATTTTTCATAAAGATAGAGGATCGTTTCCATCATTTTAAACTGTTTTTCCATTGGTACGCAGGTGTCTTCTGCGTGAAAAGCGTTCTGCTGGAGGAAGCCCAGACGGATGACTCTGGCAATTTCCAGCGTCAGTTTCTGGTCATCCGGAAGAACGTCGCTTCCGATCAGCTTGACGATCTCCATCAGGGAGCTCTCCTGATTCAGGATTGCCATGAGCTGATTCCTGTCTGCTACAAATTTCGGGGAAACATGTTCTCTGTACCATGGAGTCAGGTCTTCCAGATATTCACTGTAGCTGGTGAGCCAGTGGATTGCCGGGAAGTGACGGGCATAGGCAAGGGATTTGTCCAGTCCCCAGAAGCAGCGGACGAAACGTTTGGTGTTTTGTGTGACAGGTTCTGAGAAGTCACCACCCTGTGGAGAAACTGCTCCGATAATGGAGACAGAGCCTTCGGTTCCGTTTAAGTTCTGCATCATTCCTGCACGTTCATAGAATGCGGACAGCTTGGATGCCAGATATGCAGGGAAACCTTCCTCTGCAGGCATTTCCTCCAGACGGCCGGACAGTTCTCGAAGAGCTTCTGCCCAACGGGAAGTGGAGTCTGCCATGATAGCTACGTCGTAACCCATATCCCGGTAATATTCCGCAAGAGTTACACCTGTATAAATAGAAGCTTCACGCGCCGCAACCGGCATGTTGGAAGTATTGGCGATCAATGTGGTTCTGTCCATCATCAGGTTTCCGGATTTCGGGTCGATCAGTTTACTGAAATCTTCCAGAACCTGAGTCATCTCGTTTCCACGTTCTCCGCATCCAATGTAGATGATAATGTCTGCGTCAGACCATTTTGCAATCTGATGCTGAGTCATGGTCTTACCTGTACCGAAACCTCCCGGAACAGCGGCTGTACCGCCCTTTGCGATAGGGAAAAGAGTGTCCAGGATACGCTGGCCTGTGACAAGCGGGACGCTTGCGGGGAAACGTTTGTGGGTTGGTCTCGGGATACGGATCGGCCATTTCTGTGCAAGTGCCAGATCTTTGGTGGTTCCGTCTGCGAACTGAATGGTTACGATCGGTTCCAGAATGGTGTATGCTCCGTCAGATGCCGCGTGGATAACTGTGGCTTCTGTAAGATTCGGAGGAACCATGGATTTATGGAGAATGGAGTCTGTTTCCTGAGTTTCTGCGATAACAGAGCCGGGACCTACAACATCTCCTTCTTTTACTATGATGTGAGTGTTCCATTTCTTTTCTGTGTCAAGAGAATCAACGCTGACACCTCGTGAAATATATTTGCCTGAGGCTTTGGCAATCTCTTCCAGAGGGCGCTGGATACCATCAAAAATATTGTGGATGATTCCAGGTCCCAGAAGTACAGAAATGGCATCTCCGGTTCCTGTAACTGTATCGCCCGGTTTCAGTCCTGTAGTCTCCTCGAAAACCTGTACGGTGGTCATGCCTTTCTTCAGGCCGATGATCTCACCTACCAGATGTTCCGGACCTACATAGACCATCTCGGAAATCTTAAATCCGCTGTCGCCCTTCAGATAAATGACGGGGCCGTTGACACCGTAGATAATACCTGTATTACTCATGTTCTGGTCCTCCGTCAAACTTGAATTCTTTGTATGCTGCCTCAAAATTTCCTGCAAAAGAGTGATCGATCAGGATGTTTTTCTGAGGAATCGTAGCGCGGATACCGCCAAGAAAAGAGTCCTTTGCAAGCTGGATAGCAGTACCTGTTGTATGCTGAAGTTTCTCTGCAAGAGATCTGTCCTCCGGAGAGAGATAGATGGTAATCTCATCATTTCCCGCGAAATCCAGAGCTTCTTTGATCTTAGCAGTTAAATAGTTCTCATACTCCGGAGTTTTGGTAAAGGATTCCAGAAGTCCTTTTACTTCGGAGAAAATTTTCTCTTTTAATTCGTTTTGTTTTCTGGTCCAGTCACGCTTGATCGTGAGCTGTTCTGCGGAGAGAGCCTTGTTTATTTCACGTCGGGCGCTGGCAGTTTCCGCTTTGATCTGTGTCTGGGCGTTTTCTTCACTGAGAGTTTTGTGTTCTTCTGCCATTTTCTCCAGAGCCGCTTTATGCTCATCGAGAATGGCGGCAGCTTTTTCGTGGGCTTCCTCTACAGTGATATCATAAAAATGGCTGAGTTTTTCATCAATTGTCATGTTAACACCTGCCTGTAATATTTAGATTGTAACTGTTCACTCCGTTCACAGTAACGTAGCCAAAATTCATTCCAGATTGCCTGTGGCAATGGGATTTTGGCTTGTATGTCTCGAGATAGTGGTGTGTGAACAGTAACATTAGATTTACTATTGGTAACTGTTTTACAGTTTTAAACCAATAGCTTCATTCACATATGAAGTGATAAAATCCGGTTTGCGGCCAGTACCGTGCCTGTCGGGAATTTCGATAATCAGAGGGGTCTTGTGATGAAGCTTTACATCATCTATAATTTCGGGAAACTCCCGGCCGAATTTCTCGGTCAGGAGTATGATTCCGATTTCTTTATTGGAGATAGCTTTCTGCAAAGCATCTTTTAATTCATCATGTGTGTGTACGACCACGCCCTCTACACCTGCCAGTCTCATCCCTGTGTAGGTATCGATATTGTCGCTGATCAAAAACATCTGCATCTTATAACTGTCCCAGGATCATGAAGGAGATGATCAGTCCATAAAGGGCAACACCTTCTGCAAGACCTACGAAAATAAGGGATTTACCAAGGATACTCTGATCCTCGCTGATAGCGCCTAAGGCTGCGCTTGCCGCACTGGCAACGGCAATACCACCACCGATACAGGAAAGACCTGTTACAAGAGCTGCTGCGATATAACCCATACCTGTTGCAAGTGTGCCTTCAGAGCCTGCAGCAGCCTGTACGGAAGAAGCACCTGTGAACATAACTGCAATGGCGATAAGCATGGTTCCAAAGAAGAAGAATGCGTTTACACCGAGAGCTGTTTTGTAACGTCCGCGGTTTTTTTCACCGATGAGATAGTAGCCAAATGGAAGAATGATGCTGAGTACCAGTGCGATTGCTAAAATGATCTGTGCGATTGTTGTCATAATTAAATCTCCTCTTAGTTCTTGATTTTGCTGTTCATATATATCATATTTATTCGGCTTTGAATATCTGGCTGACCGACAGATATGGGTTTCCCGAGGATGATATATAAATGAAAATAGTATAATTTCTGATGATCTTTCTGTCTATTTTACAGAGCGGAACGGCTCAAATTTACGTCCTGTACCTTTGTAGAAGCGGCTGAACATTTCATAATATTCCAGACGAAGCACCTGGATACCGACGATCAGGCCCTCCATACCACATACAAAAAGGTTTCCCAGAACTACTACTATCCAGTTCAGGTTTCCGCTTTCTGCGCCTGCAAGCATGAGAACGACTTCCATCATCGCTGCATGGCTGACTGCGAAAGCTCCGATACGGACGAAAGAAAGGGTATTGGAGAAGTAGCTTAACAGGACTTCAAACATTTCAAAAAGTCCCTGTACAACGAACATTCCCTTCTCTTTTGGCATAAATTCTGATTTCTTCTCAATGAGGGCTGTAAGTGGCTCTTTCAAAAAGATCAGGATCAATGGTACGCCGAACATGATAAACAGTACGATTCCGCCGGGAAGTGTTTTGCCATTCAGTATAAGTGCAATGGAGACAACTGCAGAGCCGTAGAATACCAGACCAGCTACTGAGTTTGTATCAAACCAGATGTGTTCTACATCTCCGGCTTTCCAGGCATTCAGGATGTTAAATACCATACATAAAAGGATCAGGCACATACCAAAACCAATGGCAACAATAAATACTGTATTCAGCTTTCCGATAAACGGAACTGACATCATATTGTTCATCGGGCGAAGCCACAGGGCTGGTATCACATCTTCGAATCCGAAGATACTTCCGAACATAAATCCGAAGATTGTGGAGAACACACCTGCACAACTGATAATGCCTGCCAGTGTGATATGTTTGAATTTATAAAGCAGGAAACCACCGATAAAGAGCAGCAATCCCTGCCCCACATCACCGAACATTGCACCGAAAATAAAGGAATAAGTCAGTGCCACAAACCATGTTGGATCCATCTCGTTATAGGCCGGAAGACCATACATTTTGATGTACATTTCAAATGGTTTAAACAGTTTCGGGTTCTTCAGTTTCGTTGGCGGCTGCTGGTGTATACCTGGCTTCAGATGTTCGTCCTCTTCACCGTCAATAATACAGAAAATGCGGCTGTCGTCTTTGATATCATTCTGGAAAGAATGGGCATCTTTCTCTGTCATCCATCCACATAAGATATAGAAAACGTCTTTATCCCCATGTGTACATGCTGCAAGTCTGCGCACATCAAAGTTACCGGAAAGCTGTGCGATAGCATTGCGGGAGGCAACAATATCTTTCTGGTTTCTAAGAAGAAAATCTGCTTTTTTCTGATCGGCAGATGCCAGATCAGCAGCAGCTCTGTTGCGTGTTTCAGTCAGTTGTTCGAAAGCTTCTTTTGCTGTTCCCTCATAAGTATCCGGCATATAAATACGCTCGAAGTGCATGGAAGAATAGACGGCTTTTACTTTCTGGGCTTCGTGCTCCGGGACAAAATACAGACCCCAGACATACTGGTCATCTTCATCACATTTAATGAAAATTGTGTCCAGATTTTCGTAAATATACTTTTCAAATTTCTGGTAATATTCCTTCTCAATCCTTCCGAAACGGAAGTGGATGAACTGGAATTTCAGGATTGAGGAAATATTGTAATTAATATTTCTGAACGGGCGGATCACTCGCAGAGATTCATCCAGAGCTGCAAGCTGACTTTCCAGATCAGCACGTTTATTGCTTAGTTCCTGATAATCAGACTGAATCCGGCGGATTGTATTTAAAGCCTGTTCAGTATCCATGGGTTTGGCAGAAATCTTCTCCGGATCTGCCAGTTCATCATAGAAACTGTTGGCAGTAGAGAGTGCTTCCTTATATGGATTGATTTCCATAAACGGAGAAAGACTCTCTACTGCGGTCAGCTCGGAAAGGGCATTTTCCAGATGAATTTCGTACTTGGAAAGATAGGTGTTTACCACTCTGTCAATATCGGTCTTAGGACCGGTAATGCTCAGGAACTTCATTTTCTCAATCATAAATTCACCTCCTGGTTAATGTTCTTTAAACTGCGAAGCAGTTATTCAGTTATGCGCCATATAGAAATCAACTGTTGCAAATATAACGCATGGCTTCATCATGCTGCACACCGTAACGTACGCATTCAATGGCGATAGTCAGGCGGTTTACTTCGTGTTCCTTGTTATACAGATAAGAATAGATCACTGCTACAGAATATGGATTTCTGTGGGATTCCTTCTCAAGGATTGAGCGGTGGATGTGGTTGTAGAATTCTTCCAGATTGGCTACGGTAAGCTGTTCATATTTGTTTCCGTACCATGTTTTCTGGAAAATTCTTCGACCTTCTTCGTATGAAGGTGCTTCCACCAAAGCTGTGATCTCTTCTTTCTTTAACTTATAATTTACAGGGATCAGCAGGGCATAAATACTTGCCGGATCCATGTTGTAATACCTTTTGGAACGCTGGATAAACTGCAGGTTCAGCATATCAAATTTCTCGCCGTAAGTGCAGGTAATCTCTTCCAGATCTTTACCTTTAAACAGCTTCTTACGGATGTTCCAGATCTGGGTAAAATAGTACAGATCCAGTGCCATACCATAGTCGAAGAGAAGTGCTGTTTCATGCTCCTGGATCTTCGAAAGCGGGATATAAAATTCGTTTCCTTTGAGGCAGGAGATCAGTTCCTCCATGGTGGAACAGGTAGTGATCCGGTCTACATCAATATTGGAATGCAGACGGAAAAATTCACGGTACGGAGAAACATCTACAGGATCCGTGTCGCGGTGATCGAAGATATTTGTCATGACTTCCTTCAGTACACGGATTTCATATCGCTTGGAATACAGATCCAGAAATTTACGCTGCTCCGGGTTGGCAAAGTGATAAATTCTGGAGAAATTCTGGAATATGGATTTCTTCAGAAGCTTCTCAATCTGGCCACGGTGCAGGGTATTTTCATCCAGTGCATCCCACCTGGAAGAGTATTCCGGCATTCGCTTCAGATAGGCGGCTACCTGCGTGACATCGGAGAGTTGGAGGATTTCCTCGAACTGATCCATGGTAGTAAGCCTGCTTTGCATTGCGCGGATTTTCGTGGAAAGTCCGCTGTAGGAGAGTACGCCTCCCATTGTTTTTCACTTCCTTTCCTGATGTCATCTAGAGTGTGTCTGAGACAGATCTTTACATAGTTAGTATTTTCTCAAACAATTCTCTGGAAAGTTGTGAGTGCTGCTGTTCGTAATGAGCATCCAGTGAAGAAAAGGTAGCGTCTGTGTCTGCACGTAACTGTGCCAGGCGAGAATCTTTTTCTTCTTCCAGTTGCTGACGGATCCGTCGAATCTGCTCTGCTGTCCGGGTCTCCAGCTGCTCGTCATAATTTTTACATTTCTGTTCTGCCTCTTCAGAAAGCTGTTGCTTTTGCCGGTCGCAGTCTTCCATGATGCGTTGGGCTGTAAGCTCGATTTCAGATAATTTGTTAAGTATCTGCTCCATCTTCAACCTCCTTAGTTGTCAAAATT
Source organism: Blautia sp. MSK18_10 (assembly GCF_020553185.1). Taxonomy (NCBI): domain Bacteria; kingdom Bacillati; phylum Bacillota; class Clostridia; order Lachnospirales; family Lachnospiraceae; genus Blautia; species Blautia sp. MSK18_10. Next base: position 103,215 of record NZ_JAJCGT010000005.1, read on the forward strand.
TTACAAAAAAACCAGATTTACTATGCACAAAATAGTAATATCTGTTAGATATCATACACCCTTTTGTTTAAAAAAACCATCTAAATTTTTTTCAGAAATAAAAAAATTGTTATTTTTTAGACAAGTTAAAGAAATCTCCTGCGAATATCTGTCCGGGATGTAATTGACGTTAGGAGTATGGTATGGTAGTTTATTGGTGGCAGGAAATTGCACGCACATCTTGCGTAAAGCATTTTTCAAACACGCTCTGGAGATATAAGAAAAGGAACAGGAGATTTTTATGAGATTAAGAAATATTCCGGGAGCTCAGGATGCAATTCTGGAGAGCTCTTATGTGGTGCAGGAACCACAGACAAAGAAAGGACACTGGGGGGAGGTTTTTGTGAAAAAGCAGCCTCTTCATATTGAAGTAGGGATGGGAAAAGGAAGATTTCTTATGGATCTGGCCCGGCTGCATCCGGATATCAATTATATAGGAATCGAGATGTATGACAGCGTTCTTCTTCGCGCATTGCAGAAGAGAGAAGAACTGGAGGAGAATGGAGAGGTTTATTCTAATTTATTTTTTATGAGAGTGGATGCCAGACTTCTGCCGGAAATCTTTGAGAAAGGTGAAGTAGATAAGATTTATCTGAACTTTTCCGATCCATGGCCAAAAGCCCGCCATGCAAAACGTCGCCTGACATCCAGAGAATTCCTGGCACGTTACGACCAGATTCTGGTTCAGGATGGAAAAGTGGAATTTAAGACAGATAATAAGGAACTGTTTGAATTTTCCCTGGAAGAAGTGGAGGAAGCCGGATGGAATCTGGAAGCTTCTACCTTTGATCTGCATCATAATGAAGAGATGGTACAGGGAAATGTTATGACAGAATATGAAGAGAAATTTTCTTCTATGGGAAATCCAATCTGTAAGATGGTGATTTCCAGAGGGTGTCACAGATAAAAAAGCAGAGCAATCATCTGATTTATAGCAATTCCGTAGTGAAGTGGATTGCGATTATTCATTTGATTATCTATTGTGGCTGGCAGTGCATATTATGGTATAAGAAAATTTCGGGGCGCTTCGCGCCCCGAAGGAGTCAGCCAGTGAAACGAAAAAGTTTTTTCCATAATAAGATGCTACAATTCCGCTATGAACACAAAAACTTTGATAATACCTTCAGCCGCCTGCGGAAATCCGCAGAAGAGGTCAATAAAACACTTAACAAAATGTCCCAAAACGACGAAAAAAAGGAAAAATAAATGAAATAAAAAAAAATCTGATTTTTTTTGAAAAAACCTATTGACATTTAAACGACTATTATATATAATATCACTTGCGTTGAAGGTGATGCAAAACTTCAACACAGAGAAAAACAAAAGAATATGCGCTTTTAGCTCAGTTGGTAGAGCACCTGACTCTTAATCAGGGTGTCCAGGGTTCGAACCCCTGAAGGCGCACTAAGAACACTGTTTTTGCGGACAAAGCGATTGCCGCGGGGACGGTGTTTTTTATGTTTTACGGGAAAGTGAAAAATAAAGGTGTCTGGGAAATAGATAGAAATGAAATATTTACGCCCTTGCGGAGAAAGTTCCACAAGGGCGTAAAAGTATTTTATGCTGCTGATAGCGCTTGAAGAACACAGGGTCAAGCTGGTAAATATCTTCATGCAGGAGAGAAGACTGCTGTGCAAGATGCAGATAAACTCTCTTTATAACCAGTCATCACACTTTATACAAACCATCCTGATAACATTGAAATCCCTCCCTGTTGGAAAGAGTTGATGACATTGAATTTTTATAAGTCGGAAACATATAAGACATTGCAAGAAAAAGAAAAGGGTTTGTGAAAAGATTTTAACGCTTTTCGTATCAAAAGATGCACTATGGCTTCTGATTATGTTATACTCTATACTCAGTGTATTGTCGAAAGAAGAGGAATAAGTCAAATATCTGGGTTCCGGTCTGGTCAAAGGAGGTTACGGTATCGAATGAAAAAAATACTAAAAAGAACAGGAAAAATATTTTGCCTTTTCCTGCTGATCGTGGTGCTGGTAAATATACTTTCACCTCTTTTTTGCAGGAAACCGGACGAAAAATATGTGGAAAGTCTGAGAAAGACAGAATTTACATCAGAGACAGCAGGCGTAGAAAGAATTTGCTGCATTGACGATAATGAAGAGGCACTTTTGTGGAGGCTTCGTATGATTGGCACTGCGAAGGAGAGCATTGTACTGTCTACCTTTGACTTACGCGCGGATGATAATGGCACTAAAATTCTTGCCGCATTGAATTGCGCTGCGGCAAGAGGTGTGAAGATTCAGTTATTGATCGATGGAATTTATCAGCAACTGTTTCTGGCTGGAAGCAACGATTTCCAGGCTCTGGCATCATATGAGAATGTGGAAGTGGGAGTTTACAATCCGGTGACACCGGTCAATCTGTTTAAGGTGAATTATCGCATGCATGATAAATATCTGATCGTGGATGAGAAAATGTATCTGCTGGGCGGACGCAACAGCAATGATATCTTTCTGGGGAATCAGACAAAAGGCATTAATGAAGACAGAGATATCCTGGTGTATGATACATCAGAAGGACAGGGAGAGTCTCTGAACCAGCTTGAGAATTATTTCCATAAAATATGGAAGGAAAGCTGTGTGAGCATTAAAAAAGGCAAACAATCTTCCAGATATACGGATGCATACCGGCACATGGAAGAAATTTACATATCTCTGCTGAAAAGGTACAATGATATAGAAACCTACAGTGCATGGGAAAAGGATACGATAGAAGCAAACAAGATCACTCTGATCAATAATGGAATTGAGGCGGGGCGAAAAACACCGCAGGTTCTCCAGACAATTCAGTATCTTACTGAAAATGCAGATCATGTAATAATACAGACTCCTTATGTGATCTGTAATGGTTACATGTATGATGTATTGCAGGGGATTTCAGATCATGCAAAACTTCAGATCGTGCTGAATGCAGTGGAAAAAGGCTCTAATCCATGGGGCTGTACAGATTATCTTAATCAGAAAAAGAAAATTCTGGAAACAGGGGCAGATGTGTATGAACTGATGAATGATTATCCGGTTCATACAAAAGCTGTGCTGATAAATGACCGTCTGTCAGTAGTAGGTTCCTATAATCTGGATATGCGAAGTACTTATCTGGATACGGAACTGATGTTGGTAATTGACAGCGAAAAACTGAGTCAGCAGATTCACGAAACAGAATCAGATTATATGGAAAAAAGCAAAGAGGTACTTGCAAACGGTCAGGAAACCGAAGGCGCAAAGTACCAGGGGAAAGTGTTGAATCGGAAAAAGAAGTTATACTACGGTGTGCTCAGGATTATCATTCGTCCTCTTCGGCAGCTGCTTTAGAGTGTGTTTGGAAAATCATTCCCAAAATCTCCTGCAAATTGTGACGCACATCTTGCGTAAAGCATTTTTCAGACACGTTCTAGAAAATAATATCACAAGTATATGTCATATAAATGTTCAGTAGCTGAAAAAAAGCGTTGTCAATCAGACTACAGAAGATTAAAATAGACATAAAAGCAGCTGTTACAACTGTTGTTGATGTAAAGGAGGAAAAGCTTTTATGGACTTAAAGAAATTTGTACTGGAAGGTAATCCTGTATGCAGAAAGGAAGCTGTGATCGTGGGCGATCATTTCAGGATTACAATGCTGACAACTGCCCTGATCCGTTTTGAGTACAGCGAAGACGGAGGATTTGAGGACAGAGCAACACAGATGGTATGCAATCGTGATTTCCCGGTGCCGGAATTCAGGGTGAGTGACAGCGGTGAGGAATTACATATTTATACCAAAGACCTGGAAATTCACTATGACAGGCAGAAATTTTCTCCAAGCGGTCTGATGATACGTGTTGCGGGTGGAAAAGCCAGCGAGCGCGTGTGGCATTATGGTGATGAACCAAAAGATCTGCTGGGAACAGCCAGAACCCTGGATGAAGCGGACGGTGAGATTCCGCTGAGTCATGGAATTATGTCCAGAAACGGTTTTTCAGTGCTGGATGATTCCCACACAATGGCTATGGGCGAAGATGGAATGGTAGAGCCACGTCAGGGAAACAGAGCAGACTTTTATTTCTTTGGATATGGTCACAGATATGTGGAATGTCTGCAGGATTTTTACAGATTATGTGGAAAAACACCTCTGCTTCCAAGATATACGTTCGGAAACTGGTGGAGCAGATATCACAAATACACAGAGACAGAGTACAAAGAACTGGTAGAGCGTTTTGAGAAAGAAGAAGTGCCGTTTTCTGTTGCAGTTGTAGATATGGACTGGCATCTGGTAGAGGATGTACCTCCTGTATATGGAAGCGGATGGACAGGATATACCTGGAATAAGAAGTTTTTCCCCAATCCGCCTGAATTTATGGACTGGCTGCACAAACATGGATATAAGATCACACTGAACGTACATCCGGCAGATGGAGTGCGTGCTTATGAAGAAGCCTATCCGAGAGTTGCAGAGAAGATGGGAATTGATCCTGCAAGTAAGGAACCGGTACTTTTTGATATGACAGATCCGAAATTCATTGAGACATATTTTGAGGAACTGCATCATCCGATGGAAGAAGAGGGAGTAGACTTCTGGTGGCTTGACTGGCAGCAGGGAACTGTAACCAAGGTTCCGGGACTGGATCCGCTCTGGATGCTGAACCACTATCACTATCTGGACAGCAAGTGGAAAGGAAAACGTGCGCTGACTTTCTCAAGATATGCAGGTCCAGGAAGCCACAGATACCCGGTTGGTTTTTCCGGTGATACGTTCATTACCTGGGAGAGTCTGAAATTCCAGCCATATTTCACAGCAAATGCCAGCAACATCGGTTTTGGATGGTGGAGTCATGATATCGGTGGACATATGTTTGGATACAGAGACGACGAGCTCACTGCAAGGTGGGTACAGCTTGGAGTCTTTTCACCAATGAATCGTCTGCACAGCACAGATAACCCGTTTAATGGAAAAGAACCGTGGAAATACAACCAGATTGTAGAAACAGTAATGAAGAATTTCCTGAAACTGCGTCATAAGCTAGTTCCGTATCTTTACACCATGAACCGTCGTGCAAGCAGAGCGGGACTGCCGCTGGTACAGCCGATGTATTATCTGGAGCCGGAGCGTGAGGAAACCTATGAAGTACCGAACAACTATTATTTCGGCACAGAGATGATGGTATCTCCAATCACAGATAAGCTGGATCCGGTAACAGGACTTGCAGGCGCAAAGACATGGATTCCGCAGGGAATCTGGTATGATTTCTTTAACGGAAGAGCATATAAGGGCGGCAGAAAAGTGGATCTCTGGAGAGATATTTATGAGATGCCGGTACTTGTGCGTGAAGGCAGCATCATTCCACTGAAGGACATGGAAGGATATGATAATTCCATTGAGAATCCTGAGAAACTGGAAGTACTTGTATATCCTGGAGAATCAGGAGAATTTGTACTCTGGGAAGACGGTGGGGACACACCGGAAGACCTGGATGAGAATTGGGTATCCACCAGAATGACGAAGACTGCAGATGAGAATGGAACAGTATTTATTGTAGAAGCTGCACAGGGAAATACAGCAGTGATCCCGCAGAAACGTTCCTGGAAGATCCGCTTCTGCAACATTCAGGACAAACCGCAGGAGGTTACTGTAAACGGACAGGTATATAAGGATGCAGAGTTCGCAGAGGATAAGAAGCTTCATGGAACAATAGTGATCCTCAAGGATGTGCCGGCAGATGCACAGGTGAAGGTTACTTTTGCGGCAGATGCAGCTGTTTATCAGAGAGACTATGCAGAAGAGGTCTATGAGATTCTGGAAAAAGCACAGATTACCTATGCACAGAAGACAGACGTTTATAAAGTAGTGAAAGAGCTGGGTACAGAGGCAGTGCCAGTTCTGGTATCCATGAATTTGAATCCGTCATTGCTTGGGGTACTGATGGAGATTCTTACAATGGGAATTTAACCGAATCAAGCTAGTGTGCCAACAAGTTGATTTCTCGAACAATCTTGCGTCTAAATTTCTTATTTCCGCGTTGTCGTCGGTCGCCGTAGCCACCGCTACGCCTCCTTCCTCCGCCTTGAAATAAGAAAATTTATCCTGCAAGATTGTTTCAAGAATCAACTTGTCGGCACACTAGTTCTCTGCGGTAACACAAAAATCCCGCTCACAGTTGTGTCTTACTGTGAGCGGGATTTCACATTTTAAAAGAAGGAGTGCCGGATCTTGCGATCCGGCAAGTATGAAAAAGAAAAAGTTTTATTATAAATAAAGCGTTTGCTTTATTTGCTTATTAATATACAGGGAAAATGTGTGCAAAATGTGATGGACTGTTGAAGAAATTGTGATTAAATTCTAAAAAACTTATAAAAAAGAAAAAAAGACCTGCAAAGGTCTGTAAAAAGAAGGAGGGCCGGACCTTGCGGCCCGGCATAAGTATGAAAAAGAAAAAAGTTAAAAATCTATGTGAAAAAGCATTTGCAACCTGTTTGTAAAGCATTTGCTTTATTTGCTTATTAATATACAGGGAATTTGTGAGCAAAATGTGATGGACTGTTGAAAAAAACGTGATTAAATTCTAAAAAACTTATAAACTGGAAGGAAGATTACTGTTCACACACCACTATCCCGCGAGGTGTTTTGGCATGAATATGCCAAAATCCCGAGACATACAAGCCAAAATTCCATTGCCGCAGGCAATCTGGAATGAATTTTGGCTACGTTACTGTGAACGGAGTAAACAATAACGTAGGAAGAAAACACAAGATGGAAAACTGAAAATAAGCATTGTAAAAATCCGAACTGTAATTTATAATAAAATTCAATGGTAACGGTTCAATATCTTTACAGTTACAAATAATGAGAAACAAGGAGGAAAACATGAAAAGAGAAACAGTCGTCGTACTGGATTTCGGCGGTCAGTACAATCAGCTGGTTGCCAGACGTGTGAGAGAATGTAACGTATACTGCGAAATCTATTCATACAAGACCGATCTTGAGAAAATCAAGGCAATGAATCCTAAGGGAATCATCCTTACCGGTGGTCCGAACAGCTGCTATGAGGCAGATTCACCTACATGCAATAAAGAATTATTTGAGCTTGGTATTCCTGTTCTGGGACTCTGCTATGGCGCACAGCTTATGATGCATGTTCTGGGCGGAAAAGTTGAAAAAGCAGATGTGAGCGAATATGGAAAGACAGAGGTTCTGGTAGATAAGACAGATTCCAAAATCTTCAAAGATGTATCTGACAAAACAATCTGCTGGATGAGCCACACAGATTACATTTCCCAGGTTGCACCAGGATTTGAGATTGCTGCTCACACAGCAGATTGTCCGGTAGCAACTGCACAGAATGAGGAGAAGAAGCTGTATGCGATCCAGTTCCATCCGGAAGTGCTTCATACAGTAGAAGGAAAGAAGATGCTTTCCAACTTCGTACTTGGTGTATGCGGATGTGCCGGAGACTGGAAAATGGATGCCTTTGTTGAGCACACTATCAGAGAAATCCGCGAGAAGGTCGGGGATGGAAAAGTTCTTCTTGCCCTGTCAGGTGGTGTTGACTCTTCCGTTGCAGCAGGACTTCTTTCCAGAGCAATCGGCAAGCAGCTTACCTGTGTATTTGTAGATCATGGTCTTCTTCGTAAAGATGAGGGAGATGAGGTTGAGGGTGTATTCGGACCAAATGGTCAGTTTGACCTGAACTTTATTCGCGTCAATGCACAGCAGAGATACTATGACAAGCTGGCAGGTGTTACAGAGCCTGAAGCAAAACGTAAGATCATCGGTGAGGAATTTATCCGTATTTTTGAAGAAGAGGCCAAGAAGATTGGTGCGGTAGATTTCCTGGCACAGGGAACTATTTATCCGGACGTTGTAGAGAGTGGTCTGGGCGGAGAGTCCGCAGTGATCAAATCTCACCACAATGTAGGCGGACTTCCGGATTTCGTTGATTTCAAGGAAATCATTGAACCGCTCCGCGACCTTTTCAAGGATGAGGTTCGTAAAGCAGGTCTGGAGCTTGGAATTCCGGAGAGACTGGTATTCCGTCAGCCATTCCCGGGACCGGGACTTGGAATCCGTATTATCGGTGAAGTTACTGCAGAGAAGGTTCGTATTGTACAGGATGCAGATTTCATTTATCGTGAAGAGGTAGACAATGCTGCAGCTGAGTATAAGAAAGAACATGGTGAAGATCCTTCATGGATGCCGAACCAGTACTTTGCAGCACTGACAAATATGCGAAGTGTAGGCGTTATGGGTGACTTCAGAACTTATGATTACGCTGTAGCGCTCCGCGCAGTGAAGACTATCGACTTCATGACAGCCGAATCTGCTGAGATTCCGTATGCAGTACTGAATAAGGTTATGAACCGCATTATTAACGAAGTTAAGGGCGTTAACCGCGTATTCTATGACCTGACCAGCAAGCCACCGGGTACGATTGAGTTTGAATAGTTGGAGCTAAGCTGTAAAGCCTTTGTTTACAAGGGTTTTACAGCTTTTCCTTTATAGGATTGCATTTTCATTGCATTATTTTTCTTCAACTGTTCTGTGATAGATTGCTGTATGTTGATTGCTGGTATAATTAGCAATGCTTTCAGTAGCAGATTGTACTTGTAATATTCCAGTCAGCTTTTTAGCAACTTCAAGATTAGTATTTGGATACAGATGACCATAAGTGCCGAGTGTTGTCTGTATTTTTTCATGTCCTAAACGTTCCTTGATAAGTAAAGGATTTTCGCCCATGCTGATAAGCAATGAAGCGTGAGAATGTCGCAAGGCATGAATTTTAATACGATGAACACCTGCTAAATTTGACAACTTTTCCAAAGCTCTGGGAAGCGTTGTTTTACTGGTTGGAGTTCCGTTATAACTTAGTACAAGTGGACAATCGGGAAGAACCTGTTGTTGAACACTTTGCCAAGCCTTTAGCTCATTGAGTGTATCTGAATCAATATAAATAGTACGGATACTTGCCTGTGTTTTAGGCTCAACGAATTTATAGTCCGTCATTGTTCGGTAATATAATGTTTTGGTAATGCTAAGCAAGCCTGTTTCAAAATCTATGTCTGACCAATGTAATGCTGACGCTTCGCCAATTCGCATACCCGTCATAAATAATAACCAGAACGATATAAACAGATAATGTTCATAATAGTCTTTCTTATAGAGTAAGGAAATAACCTTTTGAAATTCTTCTAATGTCCAGAAATCAACTTTGGTTTTCTTGCTTTTGATATTGCCTATCATACGAGAAGGATTTTTCTTCGCAATTCCAAGAACAATAGCTCTGTCGAATGCGATAGAAAGCATTCCCTGTACGATACGAATGTAATTAGGGCTAAAATCTTTTGCAAGTTTCAACTGCCAGTTTTGAACATGGATAGGTTCGATTTCGTCTGTTTCCATTTTGTAGAAATAGGAAAAATGTTTCTTGATGGTAGTAGCACGATTAAGATAAGTGCTTTCTTTTACCTGTGTTTTATACCATGGCAGGTAGGTTTCTTCTATAAATTGCTGAAAAGAAACGCCATCTTTTTTTGTTGTTAATTCTTCGGTAGAAGCTAATACCAGTTTTGAATATTCTTCCTTTGCTTCTTTTTTCGTTCTGAATCCACTTCGGTATTTCTGTATCTGTTTTCCGGTAATGGGATTGTAGCCTAAATTAGCTCTGAAATAATAAGTTCCGTTATCTGCTTTCTTAATAGGGTCTTTTGCCATGATTTCACTCCTTACATGATATGCAAGAAGTACAATCAATCGTTTGTGTCTGATAATGTAATCCCTAATAATTCTTCCACGGCTTCTTTGGGTACTCTGTCCAATTTACGGGATTGGTAATAAGTATGCCCTTTTTCAATCATAAGTTTTTTTGCTTTTCTTATGATGTCTGCCGAGAAAGAAGTTCCATAACCTAGTGCTATGAGGTCTTTTTTTGTTACGGTAATCATAATCCTCCTTTCCATAGACCAGATAAGGAAATCTCAATATCTTGTCTATCAGTATATCAAATGATGAGCAAAAAAGCTCTATTAAGATGATTTTTTCTTGCAAAATCGTTGTTAGATAGTTTTACAAGCAATCAGACGGCTTCGGCAAGCTCCGCTGGTATCTCAACCATTCCCATTCCTGTGGGCTGAACCGTGTCATACGGGTGTATCATTATCCTGTGTTGCAGGTCATGGCAGAACGACTTTTCCAACGGTCGCTCCCAGATCATTGCATGAATCGCTATCTCCCGATTGGAAAAGTCACGGCGTACAACCTCTGATGGCTCACTGCAAGCACAAACGTATCTGACTGCTTTATTCACTTGTCAAAGAACTGTTAGGCTCTTGTCAGCCTGTATCAATTCATTTTTACAAATGGACTGATACAGAATGATAAAAAAAAAGCGGAACAGGAAAGAGGGGAGTTTATTAAATCATGCTCCGCTCAAATATTACTTAATGTTCGTCTATTTCAAATTCACATATCATTTTCAAAAGGGCTTCTCTGATACGTCCCTTTAATTCCATATCAACCACAATGTATACGTTGCCGTATTCATCGTAAAACGGGCGTAAACAGCATTTTGATATATAGGCTTCATAGAACAGCAACAGCTTTTCTATGGCGTTTTCGTTACCGTCCACGGCTGATGATATGAGAAAAAATGATGGAAGTGTGTGTTGCTTATTCTTCATTTGTTTTCTTCTCCTTTAACTGCTTTCTGATTTCTTCAAGTGAATTTCTTCTGTGCCTATATGATGTGCTTCGGTTGATATTCAGCTTTTCGCCTATCTCCGAATCGCTCATATCCAAGAAGAAAAACATCAATACAATGTTCCGGCTTTGCTCCGGCAACTGTTTCAGTGCTTCTGCAAGTTCTTCATCAAGTACACGGATTTCTGTACCGCACACATCGAACGTTGTATATTCACTTTCGTAATCGTCCCATACAATCAATTTCTCAACAACAATCTCTGGAAGCTCACAAAAGGATACTTCCTTTGCCTGTCGTCTGGCTAATTCCTTGCGGTAGTTACGGACAATGCCTTTCACAACCTTTTTGAGCTTACAGTCAAACTGACATTGTATTGTCTTTTGGAAGTCTGATGGTTTCAAAATCACACCCCCCTTTCGCTATGAAGTGAAAAGTATTTATCCCTCTTTCCGCACCATATCTGTACGGCAAGGTGTGATTTGTTGCAGGATTGAAAAAAATTTTTGTAAATATGAAAACAGCCTATTTGCATCAATAACAAATAGACTGTTTTTAAAACATCTGATATATGAGTTTTTAATTCATGTTCAAGGACTGATGATGTACTAAGAAAAAAATGGAATAAATTCGGTTGTTGGTATAGACTGCCTGTTTTACTTAGAATCACAAATTGCTCCTTGACCAGAGCAATCCTGTGAAAATAGAAAAAGGACAGCTCTGGTTATACCAAAACCGTCCCTATATTTTTGGACATTATAAAAGAGATTACCCACAGAACGGTTTTTTTTATTTACCGAACTAGGTAATACTTTATTTGAATTTATAGTGCATATAATATGAGTTTTTAATACATTCTAATCGCACAACATGAAGTATAAACTCATGCTAGGTGATTAAAAATGAGAAAAAAGAAAGATACACACAGCTTTGATTTTCGTCCTTTAGGACTGGCAATCAGAGAAGCCAGAGAGAAAGCAGGGCTTTCCAGAAATGATTTAGGCGATAAAGTCTTTTACGGAGAACGTCATATCGCAGATATTGAAAATATCGGAAAACACCCTAGCTTTCAGTTATTCCATGATTTAGTTACAATGTTCAATATATCTGTTGACGAGTATTTCTATCCAGCGAAGAATGTTGAGAAAAACACAGCCCGCCGTCAGATAGATTCGTCACTTGATTTATTGAGTGATAATGAATTAAAAATCATTCAAGGTACGATTGACGGTATCTTGAACAGCAGAGAGAATAAGAAGTGATTTGCTTCTTGTTTTCTCTGTTTTCCTATACAGATTCTTCAACATTTATTTGTTGATCTGCTCCGCAGGCAACAAATAAGAGCCGACTATCCTTATTTCTTTATCGTAAATTTACTTGTTACACAGTAATGAAAAAAGCCAATAGTTTGTAACTGGACTTTACAAACTATTGACTTTACATTTTGATGTCCACTCTTCAATGAATTATCATACGAATATATCTTCAATACTTTATAATTCAAGAGTAATAATAAGGCTATTGGCATGTACTTTTGCAACAATATTTCCGCCAAGAATGGCAACAAGTGTTTTTACTACCGCAAGTCCCAATCCTGTACTTCCATTATGTCTTGATTTATCGCCTGTATAAAAACGGTCAAAAAGTCGATTGCAATCAATTTCTGAACTGTCACTCATTGGATTTTCAATGGTAAATATAATATTATTATTTTCTTTCTCCATAAGTGTTATTTTTATCGTTCCAACAGAATACTTAATTGCATTTGTCAACAGATTTTGTAAAATTCGTTCTACCATATTTTTATCAGAATATACGTATATTGAATAATCTGGGAGATTTATTTCGGGTAAAATATTCTCCTTTTCTAATGCAACGGCATTTTCCGTAATTAAATTTATTAACATATTAGATATATTAAACTTTTCTTTTTCTGGAACTGTCTGCTGTTCCTCCAAAATAGAAAGGTCATAGAATGTTTCTACCAATTCTTTCATTTTTTCGGCTTTGCTAAAAATCACTTTTACACGCTGTGCTTGACTGGATTCCCAATTTTCTTTTTGCAATAATTGTAAATGACCAAGAATGACTGTAAGAGGTGTACGCAAATCATGTGATATATTAGCAACAGATTCTTTTAAATACTCTTCATTGCGTAATACGCCTGCAACAGCCTGTCGTTGTCTGATATTATATTGATTCAATATACCAGCCAGTCTTTCTAAATCTTTATCAATCAACGAAATGTCTAACATCTGCTGTGAATTTCCAGAATTCAATTCATTAACTTGATCCGCAAGATTACGGATTTGTTTTTTTAATTGAATATATCGAAATAGCAGTATTACTAAAAATATTGTTATGATAATTAAAATCCATTCTATGTTAGACATTTTCTCCACCTATTTAAAATCACATTTACAAAATTTTATCCACGAAAGCAATACCAATATACCAGACCATATACATCCTACTAAAATAGCTATCGGTTGAAAAAAGGTTTTCATGCTGACAACGATTCTGATTTGATAAGTAGGTAAAAAACCGACTGGTAATCTCAACATCATTCCATAGCCAAGATATAAGCTAAGACCAAAAATAATAATTGCTGTAACCGAGGTTGCTTTTACAGCATCCTGTAAATAGCAACAAATAAGTATTGCAATTAGAAATATCGCACTATTAAGCAGACAAGAATAAATGATTGCTTTTATAATATTGTAAAAAAACATTCCCACGTCTGCAACACCAAAGCGTCCAAATTCCCTTATGCACCCTGAAACTGGATAGACAAGAGCCATAAGATTAAAAGCAATTAAATACGATATTATTTTACTTGTAAAAATTTGTTTTCTGGAATGTCCAGCACTGACCTCTAAGTTTATTGTTCTCTTAGAAAATTCCTGTCCTAAAATCAATGCAAGTATAGCCGACATGATGATAAGAAGAAACGTAGAATCATACACCATTCCATTAAAAATATCAGCAAGAGAAGAAGCAATTTCTTCTGTCGGTCCCATGACCTCTGTAACATAAGTATCTGCTGTAAAAAATCCTAAAATAAATATTCCAATCATACCACACCAGTAAATAGAATTATGTAACAACTGATATTTTTCCAGTTTTAATAATTTATCCATAAAAAACACCTCCGGTTATTTCAAGTCTGTATGTAAAAAAGCACTACCTGCAATGAAATATAAAATAAAATTCCATAAAAAATCTACAAACAAGCAAAAGTTTGTCGAATAGACCTTTTGCAATGAAATTAACCTAAGTTGTCCCATTGGTATTATTCTGCTGATTATTTGTGCAGATTCACTGTTCAGCAAAAAAATCATAACAAAAAATAAAACCATTGAAACTGTCAGTGTTTTCCCCATATCACGAAAAATAAAAGCAAAAAACATCGGTAATGCACACAGTGTTATTATGGCAAACAGAGTTAGTAAAACCATAGTATATGTGCTATCATTCCAAAAAAGTTTTTCTCCAATATAAAATTGATTAATAATTCCATGTACAAATAATGGAAATACCAGAATGATAATACAACCTATTTGAGATACAATTAACTTTACTCTAAATATAGAACTTCTTTTATGTCCGGCAGTAATATAAGTATTTAAAGTTCTTCCACTAAAATCACTTCCAATGAACAATGCTATAAACACTATACTCAAAAAATAGAGTAACGGAATATTGTATAATGATGCCATAATTAAGTTTGAAGAGCGTTCTTTACTATCTAACAGCAATATGCTACTTAAAAGGAGATTGAATATTCCAATTCCCCAAAAATACCAACTGTGAAACAACTTATATAACTCAGTTTTTAGGAGATTTGACATCTTTTGTTCCTCCTATTTTGCTCAAAAAATAGTCCTCCAAAGTATCGCCAGATACAGAAAGTCCTGTTACAAGAATGTGCGATTCTGCCAAAGCAGACGCAACTGTCTCTAAATCATTCAAATAATCATACAAACGAATTATGCCATCTGGCATTAGTTTAAAGTTATCTGTATGAAGATTCTCTTCCAAAACCAGAACCGTTTTCTGAACATCTGTTGTTTTAATTGCTATATGTCGTTTACACCGTTCATTTAATTCATAATCAGAAATCTCTTCTATAATTTTTCCATGGTCAATCAGAATAAATTCTGATGCTGTTTGATACAATTCTTCTAAGATATGGCTTGAAACCAAAATGGTCATACCATATTCTTTATTCAAAATTTTTAATAAATTTCTGATTTCTACAATTCCAGCAGGGTCAAGACCATTGATAGGCTCGTCTAAAATCAATAGTTCTGGTGTATTTAAAAGTGCAATCGCTATCCCCAATCGTTGACGCATACCTAATGAAAAATTGCGGACACTCTTTTTACCTGTATCTTGCAATCCAACCATATCTAATGTCCTTTTAATAACTGATTTATCTGGTATGCCTCGTTGAATACGCTGTACTTCCATATTTTGATAGGCAGTCATTGACGGGAATAGAGCAGGCGTTTCAATCATACTTCCAATTCGTTTACGCTGTTTCTGCAATTCTTCTGTTCCAGAATTTCCCCATAAAGAAAGTGTACCACTTGTTGGAAACGCAAGCCCTGTGACTAATCTTAAAAAAGTAGTCTTACCTGCTCCGTTTTGACCAATAAATCCATAAATTTTTCCTTTTTTTATTTGTAAATTTATGTGGTCTAATGCTAATGTTTGTTTATATTCTTTGGTTAAAGACTTTGCTTCTAAAATAATTGAACTCATATCCCAAACCTCCTTTACTTAAACCAGTATAACGGGCAATTTTAAAGAATTTCTTAAATCGTAATGAGAAAAGTTAAAAAAATAATAAAGCTAAGGAACGTTTAATCCTTAGCTTTATGTAGGCGGTAGCCAATGCCCCAAACAGTATCAATAAATTCTGTATCAGAGCATATCGCTTTTAATTTATTGCGTAAATTACTGATATGAACATTAAGTGTATTATCTTCAGCAATATATTCTGTATCCCAAACACTTTGAAAAAGATTCGATTTTGAAAATACTTTATCTGGATATTTCATCAACAATTCTAAAATGCCAAATTCTTTAGCGGTTAAGGATAATTCTATTCCATTCAAAAATGCTGTATTTTTCTCTAGGTCTAAAGTCAGATTGTTATATTGCAAACATTCTGTCTGGCTATTTTGAAATTGTACTCTTCGCAGATTACTTTCAATTCTGGCAAGCACTTCTTCTATATCAAAAGGTTTTGTGATATAATCGTCTGCTCCCAGACGAAGCAAGTCGATTTTATTTTGTGTAGTTTCTTTCGCTGAAATAATAATAACAGGTATCGTAGATTTCTTGCGTACATCAGATAAAATAATATCACCACTCCGATAAGGAAGCATAATATCAAGTATAATCAAATCAATTTTTTCTTTATTCAAAAAATCCAGAACATGAAGTCCATCATATTGGCAATGCACAGCATATCCTTTTTCTTTTAGAAAATCAGCCAATAACGCATTTATTTCTAAATCATCTTCAATAATCAATATTTTATTCATTAGCCTACCTCATTCCTGCAATGCTACTTTCCCATTATACATTTAAGGTTGTATTTCCTCAATACCATTGAAACCAATTATATGAGAGGGATTCTTATTTTGTCAATCTAATTGTAAGCAGAATAGTATAGATTGGATAAACAATTACCATACTATTCTGCTGTAATATTTATTCTACAATCTTCCAGTTATCGTCCTTATGTAACACAAGCTCATACTGTGAGATTTGCGTCATTTTCGACTTGTTATCCAGATACTTTACAGACACACTGACCTTGAGATTATCGCCATCTTTGGTAAAGACAGGGTTTACCAGTTCCGAAAATACATAGTCGCCGGATACAGGAGCAAGCACACCGTCTTTGACATAGTAGGCAAGTTCTTTCTCTGTAGCTGTTGGGTACAGTTTGAAGAATGTTTCCAAGAAAGCGGTAGCGTCCTTAACTGTGTCAGAGCTAACACTGACATCGGCTTCCTGTACTTTCGGTTCATACTTTGATTTCTGTACCGACGGAGCAAGGGTAGGATTCTGGGTAATGACCATTGCACCGTCCTTATCTACATGAACGGTCACGGTATAGTTTTCTGTGACTGCCTGTGTCTGTTCTCCCTCTTTTACCTGCTGATCTACTTCGTAGGCAACGGTAAAATCGTCCGTTCCAGACTGTTCTACATTCCAGACCAGCACATTTGTAACGGTCGCACTGGTTGGTATATCTGCTCTGATGGTATCGGAGTTCAAGTCCTGTAATTCTTTGGTAAGGTATTTACTGATTTCCGTTGTCCTTGCTTCAATGGCTTCCTTGCTGGTATCCCATGAGTAGTAGGCTTTCGCAAAGTTCTTGACGAAATTCTCAATACCGTTGGTATCGTTCAATCTTAACTGAATGATTTCTTTTTCATGTACCGTGTGGGTGTCAATGGCGGTAAAGTTCTTATACACACCAAAGCTGGTGCTTGCCAGAAGCACCGCCCACAACAACAGGACAGATTTTTTATGTGTCCCGACTTTCATGGTATGCACTTTCTTATTCTTAGGTGCTTTCTCTGTTTTTTCTTTCTTCTTAAACATATTTCAAGTCCTTTCTATTGTTTGATTCTTCCGGCACAAATGATGTGCTGTTGCCAGTAGTCAGAGGTCAAATCGGTATAGCCGATTGGATTTCCGGCATGGTACATCTGATTATTTCCC
Organism: Blautia sp. MSK18_10; assembly: GCF_020553185.1. Taxonomy (NCBI): domain Bacteria; kingdom Bacillati; phylum Bacillota; class Clostridia; order Lachnospirales; family Lachnospiraceae; genus Blautia; species Blautia sp. MSK18_10. Next base: position 120,691 of record NZ_JAJCGT010000005.1, read on the forward strand.
ACATAGATTCCTACATGGGTTACATAGTCGCTGGTGTTGTAGGTGGAATGGAAAAAGACCAAATCGCCAGCCTGTGCCTGTGACAATGGGATATGCTGGGTTGCGTCATACTGTGCCTGTGCGGTTCGTGGCAGGCTGATTCCGGCTTTTCCGTAGCACCACTGGGTAAGTCCAGAACAGTCAAAAGAGGTGTTCGGGTTACTGCCACCATAGACATATTTCCAGCCTTGATACTTCAATGCTTCATTCATAACCGCCTGTACCGTTTCGTTGCTGAACTGCTTCACGGTCAGATATTGGTTGACCAGCTCCACATAGAACATATTCCCGTAGTTATAACGCCAGCCACCATTTTTACTGACCGCTATTGGGTTCGTATAAGTTACTTTTGCACCGCCGGATTTATTCTTTGCGAAATTCTCTGCAAGGTTGAAGCTGTGCTTTTTCCCGTTCTTCGCCACATAGTCTGCATAGCCACCACCATAGTTATAAGACTGAATGACCACGTTAATGTCCGTCATGCCTTTTGCTTTACAGGAAGAAAGCAGGGACGCAAAATATTTACACCCCTGCTTAATAGATTCTTCTGTACTTAATGAGTTTGGCGGTAGTCCCAGACTTTCGCTGGACTGCATGACATCGGTAGCCGTACCGCCACTTTCTACCTGTATGATGGCAAGCAGGACGTTCACATACTCCGAGATACCGTTTTCTCTGGCATATTTTTCTACCATTGGCTGATGTTTGAGGACATCGGCTGACAGGTTCATGCCAGAATAGACAGGCGAATAGCTGTTTGAACTGTCGTCATCTTCGCCGGAAATCAATATCCCGAAAAAGAGGACAATGGAGAAAAGGACAGGAAATATCGTACCTATGATAAGGATACGCTTTAATCTCATTTCTTCCGTCCTTTCTCTGATTGTTTCGTAACAGTCTTACGGGCAGATTTCCCATTGACCTGTGTTTTCTGTACCGTAGATTTCTTATGATTGCTGATGGATTCCGCTACGTTTGTCTGGTTCTTTCTGGCAACCGATTTGACCTGCTGTTCCTGTCTGATATTGGTTCGGACAGTTTCTTTTCCAGCCTTGACTTCTGCATTTTTTATCACAGGAGAAGTAGCAGGACGCTTCATATCCGGCTTTATGACCGTATCGGTCTGTGCTGTTTTTGGAACAGGTGTGGCAACAGGGCGTTCATGGCTTCTGGTAGCTCCGGCTGTCGCTGATCCATTCGCATGAACTGTCTGCCTTGCTTCCTGTGCTTTCTGTAATTCCTGCTTTTTCTGTGAGATATTTTCCCTGTGCAGGTTGCGTTTCTGTGTACGCTGTTCCTGTCGGTTTTCCCGTTCTTCCACAACGCCACGCTTAAAGTCCGATACATTATCCTTTGCTTTCTGTTTTGCAGAGTGAACAGTATAACCAGCCTGTGTCGGTAAGTCTTTCACATTTTCTTTCAGAGAAGAAGCACTGTCACGGACTTTATTTTTCGTATCCATTACAGCACCTACCGCAGAACCAATACGGCTTCCCATGGAAACCTCATTATTCCTTTGTGGTCTGGCTGGCGTATTTTTATGTGTAGAACGAGAGTGATTATAAGCAGAACCAGCGACTGCACCAGCACCAGCTCCGACCATACTTCCTGTACCCACAGCCCTTGCAAGTCGGCGTTCCATACGTCTTGCCCTGTGTCGCATGAACACCATCGGTCTACGGAATATCCGGCGACCTATCTGCTGGCTGTCATTGGCATTAAGGCTGAACATACTCATTAGTTCTCCGAGCTTCATGTAGATTCCGGCAAAACAGATTATCTGCAAAAACGCCACCATGAAGAACGGATAGTCCGTGGAAATGTTGTAGAACATACTGGAAATCGAAAATGCCACGGTCACAATCAGCGTAATTCCGGCTCTTGTCATAATGGCGTTGAACACACGGACAACTGCCTGTTTCGCCATGTTCTCATAGGTCGGTATCATGGACAGTAAAAAACTGACAGGTAAAAACATGGCATATATGATAAATAGTATCTGGGAAAATAACATCATGCCGGTAAGCAGGAAGATAAAGATTGTGATACCGAGATTGAAAATGAGCAGGAAAAACACCATACCCAGACGGTTGACGACCTGTGGAATGGTAAGGTTGTCATTGTCGTTATCTTCAATCTCTGTTTTGACAACATTTTCCCTTGTTTCTCCATCTTCGTCTGACGGACTGGCAGATACCAGAGCTTCCACACGGTCAGCCCCGATTTCTTCGGTATCACTGTTCCCGAACTGCAATAACAGCCACGGTTTTTCTACTTGTATCGAAAACAGGCTGTCACGGATAAGGTCTACGCTGTCTTTCCCTTTGCTTTGTGAATCGGGGAGCATGATTTTTGTCCCCAAGTCCAGAGAAGCGGTGCTGATGTCCGAACTGAAATCATTGATTTTCTGGATATAGTTGGGAGCATAAGCAATAAAGGACGCAGACACAATGAACACCACCACAAAGTTGATAACAGCGTGAAGTGCCTTGCTTGTTTCCCGTTTGAGAAGCCCTGTATAGGCGGTATAAACACCTACAATCAGAATGATAATGAGCAGGAATCCCACATAGAATCCACTGCTGGAAAATCCATGTTCGGTTACTCCGGCAAGTGTCTGGATACTTTTCCCGATACTGTCAGCCATGTCATTGATAAAGTCCAGCTTATACGCCTGTTGCACCACATATCCTGTGGCATTGCTAAGATACAGGCTGATTGTCCAGACAAAATTTGTGATACAGTAAAGCCCGTACTGCACCGATTTTCCAATGCCGTCCAGCCAGTTCCACGGAAGCCAAGACCAGCTATTGTCCACATAGAAATCAAGCTGATAATTGGAAAGCGGATACTTTGAATACAGGTTGTCTGCATTGACCGTATCATCGACCAGTCCAGACGCATGAGCTACCGTCCCAAGCAGGAACAGCAGTACCAGCGTGACGGTCACGGCAAGCAGAACCAGTTTCAGTACATGGAATACCTTTTCTTTTGTGACAGATTTCATCATTCCAAATCCACCTCACTTTTTATCGGCGGTCTGGTATCAAAGGCATGGAGCAGTTCTACAAAGACAGGGTGTATCTGTACCACGCCGACACGCCCGTATAAATCCTGCATTAAGCATTGTCCGTTCTCCAAATCCCTCAACCGTTTCTGGTTGTTTTCGTCCTCACTGTCCAGTCCGAAAAACTCTAAGGTCTGTTTGATTTCATTGGTATCTGTGGAGCGGAACGCAAACTTTAAACCGATGTTATTTTTTAGGCTTTCTTTCGATACGTCCCCAGAGGATTGTGTCACGAAATAAACTCCGGCGTTCATGGCTCTACCAGCACGCACCAGCTTGTTTGAGAGTGTTTCTCCTTGTGCCACATTTAAGAACGCCCATGCTTCGTCCAAGTCTACAATTTTAAAAATACTTCGGTCACTGTGAATAAAGTCAAGGGCAAAGGTACTGATAACAATTAAGATGGATACCGACAACAGCTCAATGGTCGTGTATTCCTCAAAGGTGGTATCCTTATCCGGCAGAACCAAATCTGCAACCTGTATGATGTTGAGCTGGTTATCCAGACTGATTGCATTTTCCACCGAACCGTCCGAGAACAGGAGCTGTGCAAAATCATAGTCAGTAAAACTTTCGATATGGTCTGCAATGTTACGGGATACGGCGGTATCCTCTTTCCGCAGTTCCTCAATGACCTGCAACAGCCCGTGGTTCTGATTCTGGGATACCGTGCGGACAGCTTTTCTAAGGACAGGAAACTTTCCGCCATCACGACTGCTGATACCTGTAAGGAACGTCAGAATATCAATGGCAAGACTTTCAGCGTCCTTGACATCTTTCATAATCACATACGGGTCTAACAGCCCTTGATTGCTGGAATCACTGGTAATGTTTACAATGTTGATTTCCTCTGCAATCTCCGGCAGTGTTTCTTTCCAGTTCCCACGCTCACTTTTCGGGTCTAGGATAACTGCCTGTCCACCGAACAGAACGGAATAATACACCAGCAGGTTATTACAGAATGATTTTCCACCACCAAGCGAACCCACAAAGGCAGAAGCCAACGCATTTGTGACCGTACCTTTTACCCCTTGACTGGCAAGGGACGGTTGCAGGTAGACATTTCTTCCTGTATCCACGGAATATCCGATATAGACTCCTGTATTTTCTCCCAACATCTGGGTAGCACCGAAACCAAGTCCGGCTAAAAAGTCGGATTTCACATACTGGATATAATCATTGATATAACGTTTGCTGGCTGGAAGAAACTCTCCATGCAGTCCCATCATATCTCCGGCAGGGCGAACCAGCTTCACATTCAAATCATCGTAAAAGTCCTTGACTTCATCACAACGGCGTTTCAGTTCGTCAAGATCGGGTGCAGATACCCGTATGACGTAACTTAACTTGTACATACTTTCCTTGCTCTGGTCTAAATCTGTTTCCAGTTCATCGACACTGTCTAAGGCTTCCACCACATTTGAACTTGTTTCATTTCCGGCTTGATAGGCGTGATTGTCCAAGTCCTTTAATTCCTTTTTCTTATTACGGACAGTGGTTAAGGCTTTCTTATTTCCGACAATCTCAACATTCATGGACGTATCCACAGGGAATGTGAACTGCTGTTGCTGGAAATAAAAGATTTCCGATGATGGGAAGTCCAGCTCCCCGACAATGGCATTGACCGTAAAGTAGGATACATAGCTTTCGCTGTCCTCATGTTCCAGACGCAAATATCGCTGGCTTTCTTCTACCACACAACGGGTAGGACGGATAAGGTCATAATACTTAATCAGTGTTTCTCTTTTTAATTTTCTTTTTGGCAGAGGATACACATAATCTTCATAAGCTATCCCGTCCCTGCCGTAGAGGTGTTCCATCAGATAGGCAAAATCTTTGGCTTCCAGTCGGCGGATTTTGAATCTACGGGAGATTTTGTTTTCCAGCAGTTTTTCCATCTTCGCATAACGGTTGATTTCATCATTGCTCATGGAAACAAAGTCATTCATCAGCGTGTGCCTTACCTCATTCAAAAACTCACGGAATGTCAGAAATACCGATTTTTTGATGTTCTTCAGATTGACTTCGTCCTCTGTGACCATGAGCTTGAATCCCAGAAAGAAACGGTAATCAACTTGATTGTCGCCTATCATGGATACAAGGGCTTCGGTCTGGTCGTCTATCTTTTGGATTGCTACCTCACGGAGCTTTCCAGTGACCAGCTTCTTTGACTGTTCCTGTATGCTTCGGATTGAACTTTCAGTTGCAATCTGCAACGCATGAATCTTTCCCTCACGGGACTGTGCGATAAGCTGACGGAAGCTGTCATGCACAAGGTATTTCTGTTCTGGGGATAAGAATGAATAATTGTACGGTATCAGCTCATAGTAGGCGAACACCTCATTGTCCTTATTCCAGACAAGGTTATTGTCGATATATTTAATCGGGAACATAGGTCACACTCCTTACTGCCGTGATAGTTTCCTCAAATTTCTGCTTATGCAGGTTCACGGCTTTTCCGGCATAAGTCACTTTGGGACGCAGAGCATACAGCACCATCGTCTTGATGTAACTGTATGGCTTTTTCCCGTCAAAGGTTTTCTGTGACATAAACCATGTAAGGGCAACGGGAATCCCGAAATATTTCAAAAACGCACCCTCAATCATGGAAAGTGGCGGTACATCTGCAAACAGAATGATGATAAATTCCGTCAGCACGAACCATGTAATCTGGGTAAAGGTCACAGGGAATGGCAGGTTTACATCATTGATGGCATACAGTACCTTTTCCACGTTCCAGATACTTGTATAACTTCGGATTTTCTTCACTTGTAAATGCTCCTTTCTTCATTTTCCTAACAACAGGGACAGCCGGATTTTCCAGACTGCCCCAAGAGAAAAGCTGACAGTAGCACCAGTGGCGGTGCTGATCTGCCAGCCCTTAACGCAGTACCTCACAGATACCAGCGTTTGTTGCAATAAATGTCCCCTCTATATCGAGGTCACGCCCGTAGGCTTCATAGTCGATATAGTTCTGTAAAGAGGACGGGATTTCTCCGAGTATCTGTTCTTCATCAATCAGATAGTAGGCTAAATCGGTCATCGTTTCACAGCCGGAATACAGAATGATGTCGTCCTTATGTTCCACCAGTTCTTCCAGACTTCCATAGCAGGATATAAAACTGTCCAAGTCGTCCAGCAGGTAATCCGGTAATTCTTCCAACTGCTCATAGATACGGTTCAGTTCTTCGATGGAAATGTATTCGCTAATCTCCATCGGGAAGTTGTCCGTATCATGGATTGCGTATTCTTCGTACTCTGCATTTAAGCCGATACGTTCTGCAATCACTTCTTCGTCCAACGGAAAAGAGAACCAGTCCCCGACCAGTTCTCCCTCATTGTACTTGCCAAGATTGGCTATATAGACTTGCATATCATCAATCATAAACGGTCACTTCCTTTCACTCATTGTATTCATAAAATCTGCCATGCACACACAGGAAATGTTCTGATGTTTCTTCCATATCTGAACAGTTCCGATGGTATGTAATATTGCAAAGTCCGGCTTCCAGCTCTTGCAGGTTTGAAAAACATTCTCTTTGAATTGCAGGTATATCTTCGGGTGGGATTTCACTCTCCGAAATCGCAAGGCAGATATTGTTTAACAGGTCAAGGTCTGTATCTTGCAGGATTTCAAAAGGAAAATCATAATCACTGATAAGATAACGGTCACTGTCCGGCGGTAAGCCAATGGATTGTTTTAATGCTTCTATGTTGCAGGGAAGTGTAAACCATGCACAGCCTGTATCTTTTTCCTGTTCATCAAGATTGATAACAAATACTTTCATTTCTGCCATAAGCAATACCACCTGTCAAAGTTTGAACATACCGTTGTTGCAGAGAGCATAACGTCCTTTTTCTTCCAGTTCATGGGCGTAGGCTTCCAGATTAAAGTATTTCTTTCCTTTTTCGGATAGAGCAGAAAATTCAATGTTATGCTCCAAGCGGTAACGGGCAACGTCCACGATGTTGTGGCACTCTGGATAAAACAGAAATTCTTCTGATTTCTGCAATAAATCCTCTACACCGCCACAATAGGAAATCAACTCTTTATAAGCCTGCTGAACCTCTGGCGATAAATCCGTGTAAGCAAAGTACAGCTTGTTTAACCGTCTGACAGAAGTTGACCTTACAATGTCGCCAGCAAAGGGGAGCTTCATATCAATGATTTGATAATCATTGCTGTCAGCTTCCACACCGAGCAGGTCACGGAACAGCTCATAATCAATGGGTAAATCAAACCAGCGAGAGGTTTTATCCTCTGCTGATTTGGTCGTTTCAATCAATACGCTACATTCTTCCATCGTAATTCAGTCCTTTCTTCTAATTTTGAGTATGAAAAAAGCAGTCGATCATAACTGAAAGACTGCTTAACTCTAAAACAATATTAAAGCGTTTCTTCTTTTAAATTCTGACTCAAAAGGGATTTTAACTCTTTTACATCATTTTCAGACAAATCATTTTGATTAACAAGAACCATTTCATTTTTTATTGTTCTGATATATATGTAATTTCTGAAAATCCCCCAACATTTAAAGGCGTTCCAATGATTAGTCCCGTTACCGATATCAGAACTAACTGTAATACCATCGGTATCAAAACAATATTCACGTTTTCCCGAAGTCAGTTTATTATCCATCTTTGAATGAACAATATTTATTACTTTTTTCTGAAATGTGTTAGCTCCGTTTATGATAATCCAGATAAAGAAAACCGAAAATAATAATCCAATAATACCATATCCAATACGACTATTCATAAAACAAAGAATCGTATATATTAACATTATGACAGCCATCACAGACGATAACCCTGTTGCAAATTTACGTTTCTTTACATTTTTATCACTGGCTAAAACGATTTCTTTTAAAATATCTTGTTCTTGCTGTCCGATTTCAATACTGTATCTAACCATAATAAGAATCTCCTTTAAACATTTTAATGATATTAGTATATTACCACAAGTTTGTGTTCAAAATGTGGGATTCTTAATTTTACGCTCCAATAATCTTATTAAATAACTGTAACAATACGTCTTTTACGCCGGACGCATTGAATACAAGACCAACGGCTACTAAGGCAACTACCAAGAATCCGATAAGTTTGGAAAACTCACGCTTGAATCCCAAGTAGATTCCGATAACAACAATCGCCATCAGCACAAGGCTCTGTGCGTTGCTTAAAAACCAGTTATAAAGGTTCTGTCCAAAATTCATGCTTTCTTTTCTCCTTTCAGTTCCATCATTTTTCGGTCAGACTGTCTGCCAGCCTGTAAAATACACATGGCAATCACGCCAACTGTTCCGCCTAAAGAGAAGAACAGGAAGTCAAATAATAATCGTTGCATTTTTCAATTCTCCTTTTCTAAAATCACATCTTCGGTTGATGTGGTCTGTTGTTCGATTATCTTGTAGTGCTTTTCCGTCAGTTTCGTGGATTTACGGATTTCTTTCAGATAATCAATCCCTGTTTTCGCTGTGATTGTTTCCAGCATTTTGAGTGTCGGGTCAACCTGCCGTTGAATCCAGCGTAGGGTTCTGTCCAGTGTGTAGGGTTCGGGTTTGGTCGTGAGCTTTAACGGCTCTCTGTTTTCCCCGATGAACCACGCCCAGCGGACAGATAATTTCCAGTCGCTCCGTTTCTTGTCTGCTTCCTTATCCACAAAGCGTACATAACGGTTGATAATAGAAAATGCCGTCCGTTCAGCGTCATAGTAAGTCAGCAGGTCACGGACAGCATAATAAGCACGTTCATTTTTCAACCGTATTTCAAATCTGTTTTTTATGGGTGCTTCCTCAATGGGAATCCCAAGTTTGATGTACTGCTCATAGCTTTTTTCATAGACACAGAAGTACACCTCACTTTTCAGTGAACCGATATAAAGCGTATACCCCATACCAGCCTTGTCCTGTTCCTCATGCTTGACCAGTTCGCCGGAAGCATAGGACTTAAAGGAACGGAACACCGATACACATTCCTCATTCCGGCATTTTTCGGTCAGTTCTGGAATATCTAACATTCCCGTATGGTCATTGATGGCAAGGTCAAGGCGTTTCATCACACCACCGTCCACCAGAGCGTCCATAAGGAAATCATACCAGCTCCGTTCCTGTGCCAGCAGATAACTTTCAAACTGGCGACAGCCTTTTCCTTTCAGTTCCAGCAGGACACCTTTTTCTTCATCGGGAGAAGTATATACGAAAATATCTCCGATGTAGTAGTGTTCTGTATAACTGTAATGCCCGAAGTCCTCATGTATCATGTACTGAATATTGAGCTGTAAAATATCTTTGATGATGTGTCCAATATCCAGTGTCGGAAACCGTATCCTCACATAATCAAACAGCATGGTAAGCGGTGCTTCTGGATTGAATTTTTCCAGAGCTTCCAAAAGTTTTACTTTCATTTCTTCTGTGACCGCCACCTTGCCGGATTCGATACGGCTTAAATGTTCACGGCTGATTCCAGCCATGACCGCAAGTTTCGTCTGGGATACACCGTACTGCAAACGCCTGTCTGCAAAATCCTGTATCCACTCTGTATCATTCAGTGCGATACCCCCTTTACGAAAAAACTGTGACATTTTTTATCCGATGTCACAGCAGTAAAAAAAGCTACCAAACGCTTGATTTCAGCCAAGAATCGGTAACTTTTGTGTATGTTTCCTTGTGATTTGTGCCCCTCTGTTAGATACCGAGGGGCTTAATATATGCTGGCGTGGCTACCGCCACACCAGCAAGGCTAGTCCGTACCTGTGGCTTTCGCTCCGCACGCCACCTGTCCGTCCTGCCTTATGTGTGCAAGTTTCCCAATCGTACCCAAGAAATCATAGCTTTTGGGTACAAGGGGAGTATAAAATTCCGATATGACACTTGTTCCTACATCACAGTATCCACGCCCTTTGATTTGCTTCTGGAAAAACTGCTTTTTCACATCACTTCCAAAGAGCATACCATAGCCAAGTTCACTCAGCCGACCAAGTCCCACACGGAAATTGAAATTATCTCTGATACCATCTCCGAAATATTTTGCGTCTGGACGCTGGCAAGCCACAATCAGAAAGTATCCAGCCTGTCTGCCGAGCATAACGATTTTCTTTAGCTGGCTTAACAGGGCAGTGCTTTCCTTTGTCGTCAGCATTTCCAAAAACGCCACATATTCATCAAAGATAAGGAATTGTGGAGCAAGCCCCAGATAAGCATAGTTTTCTCCTGTGCGGTAGTTCGGGTGCAGTTTCATTTCTTCTGAGCGTGTGACCATGCCCTCATAAAAGGCATTGACGCAGTCAATCATATCGTCTTTCGTGTGGTAGACATTTCCCATGACTGTTCCCAAATCTGCAAGGTCAGCGTTCTTCGGGTCAAGAATGTATAAATCCGCATTGGTTCTAAGCAGGGCTTCAATGATGGTCAACAGAAAATAGGTCTTTCCACCGCCAGTACCACCACAGATAAGGGCATGGGGAAGTGAATCATATTCCCACACCAGATTTTTCATTAACCGCAGACCGCCGTTTTCGGCAATCACTTCATCAATCGAAATACGGTTCGCTATCATATCATAGAGCAGGGTGTATTCGATATAGCCGTCATGCAGTGTCTTATCAGTCAGCTCACAGTACAGCCCCGATTCCAATTTGTCCTCTAAGGACAGAAGCTGTTCTTGATATTTTCCCATTGTGATTTCACACAGGATATGGAGCAATCCATTTTCCATCTGGTAATAAATTTTCGGAAACCACACGATTTTTTCTCTTGATCTGCTTTGCAGGTCAGTGAAAAAAACGCTGTCTTTGGTGTTCTCCGCTTCATACCATTTATTTTCCAGCACCATGCGAGCCAGCTTTTGTCTGTGTAGCAACCGCTTGATATGGTCATATCCGTAACGGTAGTAGAGGAAAGCGACCAATGCACAAACACCAGTCGCTATCAGAACCGTAATGGAATTGTAGGCAGTCCAAGTAATTCCGGCATGGAGCAGGTTAAAATCTTTCCAGTCTATAACAAGGAGCTGTCGCAGATTCAGTAGCAGGAACACCTCAACGAACAGGAGCAACAGCCAACCGATACAGAAGTGATAGACCAGCGATTTGTCACTGGCACGAATCCTGTTACCTTTCTTTTTCCACGTCATACGCTAACACCTCTTATTTCTTCGGCGGTTGCTGTGGAGCATTGTTCTGTGGATTTCCGGCATGAGTGCCTTTGTTCTTCAAAACAATATCGTCTGCTTTTACATACCAGTCCACATCTGCACCACGGTAATTTGCATTGGCTACCGTATCTGCAACAGGATTGATAAGTTCCACTTCGGCGTTGTAGTCATAGTCCTTTAACGGAACAGTCGCCGGAACGGATACCTGTATCATGCGTCCCTGTGTGTTGCACTTCAAATCGTAAGTACGTTCCTTGATTTCTTCACTGACTGTTCCATCTTCATTCTGTACATGAACCTCACGGCGTAATGCGGAGAACTTCAACACTCCAAAAGTCTTTTCTTTATCAATGACGATTCCATTTGCTAATCTCATAATCTGAATACCTCCTTATTTACTTTCCACTGGTAACATATCGTCTGCAAGTAAGATGTAATTGACAAATCCACGTTCCCCGATTTTATAGCCATTGGTAGTGATTCGTGGGTTGATAAGTTTTACTTTCTGCTCTGGCGAGAAATGTTTTTCGCCAGCTTTGGCAGGAAGCACAACGACAACATCATCGGCTCTCTGCACATCGGAATACAGGTTGTAGCTTCTGTTAATGACAGCCATACGCCCGTTGATTCTCTGTTGTTCCGTAGTATTTTCTCCGGCAAACTCCAAGTTCCCGAATGTCTTTTCCATATTTGGTACGACAAATCTTAATTCCATAAATAATTGACCTCTTTTCTTTCTATTTGTAAGTTCTTTCCTGCTGTACTTTGTGGGGAGCTACACTCCCCACGCCCCTAGTGGACTTCACGCTCCCGTAAATCAGAGCTTCACGGGAGCGTGAAGTTGCAAAAAGGGTGGCGACCTTGAACGCTCTACCAACCGCTACATTACCGCCTTACGATTTCTTTCTACGGCGTTTGAAGTAAAGCATACCGCCAAGCCCTACGCAGGAAAGACCGAGCATGGCAAGATAAGCATAGATATTGGTATTGTCGCCTGTTTTTGGGCTGTCACTTGTCTTAGTAACCTTAGATGGTGTATCCGGCGTGTCGGTATCCTTTGGTGTGTCTGGGACTTCCGGCACTTTCTTGATTGTCACAGTCTGTCCATCGTCTGTGATGTCCTTATGTTCTGTCATTTTCTTTGGTTCGTCTGGATTGGTCATATCGTATAATTCCTCAAAGGTGACAAGGCTCTTGCCACTAAGAGAAGAACCATCAAAGGTAAATGCAATCTCAACCGTCATTTTTTCACTGTCGGCTGTAAACTCATAATCATTGGATACCTTCTTTCCATCAATCAGAAGTTCGGTATTTTCCTCTTTTAACATCTGCCAGCCGGAAAGTTTGTATTTTGTCCCAACTTCCAGACCATCTAATGTGACTTTATCCACAATCGTTACGTCTTTTCCGGCTTCAATTTCTTTCTTGCCGTTCTTGTCCGTAGCGGTCGTATGGATTTTGATGATACGTTCTGTGATAAGAACGGTCTGTCCATCATCGTTGATGTCTTTATGTTCGGCAACCTTGACAGGCTCTTTTGGATTGCTCATATCGTACAATTCCTCAAAGGTAACAAGGTTCTGACCGCCAAGAGCTGAACCATCAAGACTGTAAGTAATCTCAACCGTCATTTTTTCACTGTCGGCAGTGAATGTGTAATCACTGTCTACACGTTTCCCGTCAATCAGAAGTTCGGCGTTTTCTTCCTTTAACATCTGCCAGCCAGAAAGTTTATATTTTCTGCCTGTTTCCAAGCCATCAAGTGTGACTTTGTCCACGATCTTGATGGCTTTTCCGGCAATAATCATTTTTTCGCCTGTTTTCTTGTCGGTAGCTGTGGTATGGATTGTGATTTCTTTTTCGTATTCATCAGTCAGTGTCCCTAAATCTACGGTCACTTTATTTCTGGATACGACTACCTCAAAAGCTGGAATCAGCTTAAATCCGGCGTTGGAATCACACTTTAATTCCTCAATCACATATGTATCATAAAGTAATGCACCTTTGCTGTCGTCTGGTTCAGATGTTCCAAACCATACACCGTCCTCACTGGATTTTCCGGCATTGGTATTGACCTTGTGGGAAGCCCAGCTTGAGGCAGTGGAGAACTGACCGTTTTTGTCCGTGACTACAATATGGGATTCTCCCGTTGTCTTACTTGTGATTCTGAATGGAACACCTGCAAGGCGTTTATGTGTACCTGCACCGATTTTTACACCCTCAATATCGCCACGCTTAATCTGGTTGTAGACAGAGTGGGATTTATCGGTCAAGTCCACGATTTTTCCATCTTCCGTGATAGAAAAGTCGATTGTCTTTGCACCATTTGTTAAGTAGCCCTCTGGTGCTTTGCTTTCTTCTAATCTGTAATTTCCGTAAGGAAGCAAGTCAGCAGAAGTAGAAGCAATTCCGTCAATGCCTGTCTGAATCTTCTTTACCGTTTCATTCTTGCTGTATAATTTTCCCTCAACCAGTACAGAACTGTCATTTAAGGAAATGATATTAAATTCTGTGTACTGTAAGGTCGCACTTCCCTGTGCTTTGGCATCCTTTGTTTCAAGGTCACGTTTCTGGATTTTTACACCGCCACGGATAACCTTGTCGGATACGGAATACTGGTTGCTTCCAGAAAGTACGGCAAGTTCGCTATCTTCGGAAATCTGTGTAAGGTATGTTCCCTTAATCTGTTCGGAACTTCCGTCAGCCTGCATATATGCACCATCTAATAGGTAGCCGTTTGGTGCTTTTGTTTCTGTGACAGTGAGTGTACCAAGTGGCAGTACATTTTTACCGTCCTGTGTATAGAAGCTGTCGCCGGATACTTTGTAGCTGTCGGCAAGTCTGGATACATAATGGATAGTTCCGTCACTGTCTTTTTCGGCAACGGTTTTGGTTGTCCATGTACGGGTAGCTTTTGCAGGTAGATTATCTGCATTGTAGTATCCGTCATAATAGCTCCATGTGAACTCTGCACCCTCTAAAGAAGCAGTTCCCTGTGGAGTAGATTTTCCTGTTTCCATGTCAATTTTGAATAAATCAATCAAAGTCTCTGTGACCTTTGGAGTGTCAGCAACAGTTAATGTCGCTGTTTTTCCAACTTCCACATTTAAGGCATGGACAGTAGAATCCAGCTTGTAACCCTTTGGAGCAGAAAGCTCTTTGATATACACTGTTCCGGCTTTCACCTCAACTTCTTTGGTATCGCCGTTTCCATCGGCAGTAAGTGTGGCAAGCTGGCTGTTACAGCCCTTATCAGAATAGACACCAAATGTCGCACCCTCAAAGGAATAGTTGGCGTTGTCATCTGTGACCGTGGGATTGGAAGAAGTCTTTTTGACCTTTGCATTTCCTACATTTAACTTTGCCCAGAACTGTCCAATGTCCTGTCCTTCGCCAGTATAAATGTAACCGCCACATTCATAGCGTCCTTTGTTTGCTTTCACAAATGCTTTCGCACCAGCATACACTTCATTCTGTACTGCCTGTGAGATTTCATTATAGGAAGCTCTGACGTTGTCGCACTGCCAGCCGAGCTGTTCACTCAATCTCTGCCAGACAACACATTGTTCCAGCAAGTATCCCTGTTTATAATTCAAGTTCGTATGAGAAGCGGTATATTGCTTGACGTACTCTAAGGAAAGAGCAACGTCAGCAATTTGATCGCTACTCATACGGGTACTTGCGTCAGAGCGTGTTTTATATCCATTCTTGAAATTGGTGTTGATGTCCACGCAGTAGGCAGTTTCGCCCTCAACTTTCATGTGTCCCTCATTGAATGTGGATTTGATAGAACCATCATTCATAACGTGTTCAATGTAGCCGACACGTTCTGCTGATTCTGTCCAGTATTGATTGCCGGAAGCATGAACCGCCGTCACTGGTAATGCTGTGAGAATGGTTGCAAAAGCAAGTGTTCCTGTCAGCAATCGCTTTACTAGCTTATTCATATTTTCTCTTTCTCCTTTCGATTTTGGGTATGAAAAAAAGACGCTCATTTATTGAACGTCTTTAACTAAATAGTTGATATTGAGATTTGGGATTGGGTACAAATCAGATGATTTTGATTGCACCTCATTGCATTAAAATTGCATTTTTTAATATTTTTATATGGTTTTATAGTTACTTATATTGCCTAAAAATGGCTTAAAATCAACGATTTTGCTTTATACTCCGTACTGTCTGTCTGGAGTTTGAATAGTTAAAAATTTCTGGAAAGCCTTATAAACAGGGCGTTTCCGAGTAGATAAAGTTCTATTTGATAACAAAATGATAACACAAGAGATTTTGGCATTATTTATCCGGAATCTTGTGGTTATCAGGTAATATGTGTGAAACCAACAAAAAGGTCTTACTGAATTGAGTGAAATCAATTTGGTAAGGCCTTTTTTTCATGTGCGCCTAGCGGCGCACGTTTCTAACGGGTTAAAGTCCCGAATCCACCCGGTAGTGGGAAGGATATAGCCGAAGGCAAGACAATGGTATCTTGTAGGAACACCGTATTGTGATGACCTAGAATATATCCGGGCAAGAATACAGTAATAGATTAGTTAAGTGAGTAACGCAGAAGTAATCCGACCAACGGAAGGAATAATGGTCTCCGCTCCGCTTCAGTCGGTGCAGAACAGACGTCCTCCGGTAGGGCGCAAGGGTACTTTTGATGGACGGTACGGCTGTCGAAAGTGCTTTTGCGTTACTTTTAACAAAAGTAACAAAACCGCCGTATCCGGCGAAGATTTCTTATAATCGCCATAATTGGCGGAAATACAAATTATGTGCCATATCTGGCACTCTTTTTAGAAGGAGAGGTGAGGAGCATAATGATGAGAAGAACGATTAGCGGCATGATAGGAACTGGATCGCTGGCCCATAACAGACGGGATTTTATAGCTGAAAATGTAGACCCGGACAGAGTACATCTGAATATCTGTTACCAGAATGAAAACCTGAAAGAAGTATATAAAGAGTTGTTTGATGATTCTGTGGAACGGTACAATGTGGGAAAAAGAAAGGATCGGCAGATTACAAATTACTATGAAAAAATTCGTCAGGGAAAGCAGGAAAAGCTGTTCCACGAAGTGATTTTCCAGATTGGAAATCGAGAAGATATGGCTGTGGGAACGACAGAAGGAGACCTGGCGGTAAAAGTACTGGATGAGTATGTAAAGAATTTTCAGCAACGAAATCCAACGCTTCATGTATTTAGCTGTTATCTGCACCAGGATGAAGCTACACCACATCTGCACATTGATTTTGTCCCTTATGTAACTGGCTGGAAAGGGAAAGGAATGGATACCAGGGTTTCCCTGAAGCAGGCATTAAAAAGTCTGGGATTTCAAGGCGGGAACAAACACGATACAGAGTTGAATCAGTGGATCAACCATGAAAAAGAATTGCTTGCAGAGATTGCACGACAGCATAGAATTGAATGGGAGCAGAAAGGGACACATGAGGAACATCTGGATGTTTATAATTTTAAGAAGAAAGAATGTAGAAAGGAAGTACAGGCACTGGAACAGGAGAAAGAATATCTCACTGCTGAGAATGAAGGACTAACTGCACAGATTGCGGAAGTAAGAGCAGATATCCAGCTTTTAAAAGATGATAAGGAGCAGGCCGTTCAAGATAAAGAGGCAGCTGAGAAACGTGCGGAAAAAGCTGAGAAAGATCTGCACAGTCTGGAAGAACGCAGAGAACGGTTACAGCCTGTTATGGATAATGTCAGTAAGGAAATAAAGGAATATGGGACAGTAAAGACTTTACTTCCGGAAGCTGGTGCATTAGAACGTGCAGCAACTTACCGGGATAAAAAAATAAAACCACTGTTTACCCAGATGAAAAATAAAATTGCTGCAATGGCTGTCCAGGTCAAAGAACTTACTAAAGAAGTAGAAAAATGGAAACATAAATATCAGGAAACAAAGCAGGTATATAACCGAGTTCAGAGAGAGTTAGATACAGTGCGTCAAGAAAAACAGCAATTGCAGGATGTTTCCGACAGATATGACCGGGTAGTGCGTGTCCTTGGGGAAAATGTTGTAGAGGATGCGGTACAGCAAGATATACAAGAGCAGAAAGCATTAGAAGAAAAACGGCAAATGGAGCAAATGCCCAAAGGAAGTATTCACGAAAGACTGGCTTGGGGTGCCCGTAAAAGTGAAATAGAGAATCAACAGCGTAAGAAAAATAAAACAAAAAATAGAGGAATGGAGAGATAAGACGATGAAAAAGCACATTTATGATGAAAGTAATGGATTGAGCTACACATTGCATGGAGATTATTACCTGCCGGATCTGGCAGTGAATGAGGAAGAACTGACATATGGTAAATACGGAATGTTGCGAAAACAGTTTCTGAAAGTGCATAGACCGGCACGATATCAGTATTTATTGATGACGGGGGAACTAACAGCACATCTGAACCGAGTCGATCAGGAGACCAGAGAGCAGGTGGAAACCTTGGTAAAGCAGATCGTGGTAAAACAGGGTGTGACGGAACAACTGAAAATGCAGGATCTGATGAAATGGGTTGGATTGATGAATAATATAAAGGCATGTGCGGAAGAAATTGTGCTGAAAGAGAGTATATATATGTGAGTAAAAAGGGCAGTCGAAAGGCTGCTCTTTGGCAATCTAAGAATAGAGTTTTGGGATAGAATATGATAGAATGTAAGAGACTAATCGGAATTTGTCGTTTTATTAATTTACATATATGCCTTTTACATTAAAAAGTGTTATTTTAGTTCCGCAACCGTTCGCAACCAAAGAAATATCGTGATAGTTGGTGGTAGCAACCATGAAATTTCGCTATCATGAAGTCACGAAAGGAGGTAATTAAGTGAAATATGATTTTTTAGGAGTTATTGTTTTTGGTATTGTACTGCTAATCGGGGTGGCGGTGATAGCGGCATTTATCACTGTGGGAATTTTCCTCATAAGAGCATTGAGTAGATATGTTAAATCAGGCAATGTCAGAAAAGAAAAGTCCAGCATCAAGAAATCTCTCGGTGAGGTTTTGAAGCAGCATCGTGAAGAGTGTAAGATGACGCAGGAGTTTGTTGCAGAATCTATCGGCGTAAGCAGGCAGGCTGTCTCTAAATGGGAGACCGGAGCATCTGACCCAAGCACTTCCAATCTGCTTACACTTGCAAAATTGTTCAACACTACGGCAGAAGAACTATTGCGTGAAGTACAATAAGCGTGTAACACGGATGTAAGACAACTGATTCACTATAAAGGAAAGGTCTATCAGATATGAAGAATAAAAAGACAAGAAGATTTAAGATAAGATATATCGTTTTTGGATTATTAGGTGTTATGGCTTTAGCGGCACTTGTATTTATGCGTTTTGGAGGTTTGGGCACAGGAGAAAATGTGAATCCAGAAGAGTTTTTAGCTTATGCTGAACCCGTTGAAAATATAACTGTGCCTGAAAGTGCAAAAATAATTGCATTGGGAGAAGCTACTCACGGAAATGCAGAATTTCAGCAGTTGAAGCTGGAAGTGTTCAAGCTGATGGTAAAAAATAATGGTGTTAGGGCGTTTGCCCTTGAAGGTGACTACGGCGGTTGCGAGCAGGTAAACCGATATATACACGGCGGTGAGGGGACAGCACAGGAAGCAGCCGCAGCGATTGGATTTTCCATTTATAGAACGGAAGAGATGGCAGAACTTATCTCCTATATGCGCCAGTACAATGAAAGTGCATTGGAAGGCGAAGACCTTCGCTTTTACGGTTTTGATATGCAGAGGCTTTCTTACAGCATGAGGTTTTTGAAAGAATCCTGCAAAGAACTGGAAGTGGACACAACAAACTTGCAGAAACTTGTGGAAGGTGAAAACTGGAGCAGTGAATGCGATTTATCTACTCGAACTGAAACCCTTACACAAGTGAAGAAAGAATTGGAAAGCAAGAACGGTTCGGAAAATGCAATTCACTTTGTAGATATTTTAATGCAGCATTCCGAGCTTCAAACTCTGACAAATGATGATGGTGCTACATTAAGAGATCAATTTATGGCAGAAAATGTACAGTGGATTTTACAGCAGGAGCAGCGAAATGGGCATGAAAAAATCTTTGTGACAGGTCACAACAGCCATGTCGCAAAATGGGGCAGTTTTGACTCGATGGGTAAACTTCTTTCCAAGGACGCAGCAAACGGTTACTATGTCATTGGTACCGATTTTTATAAAACCCATTGCAATATGCCGACCCGTTCGCCTGAAAAGCGTACAATTCAGGTGTTTTATTCCCATGACCCTTTAGCAAAGGCGGCAAAACTGGCGGGATTTGATATTTGTTGGTTGGATTTTACTAAAGTCCCGGAAAATTCTGAACTGGGTAGGCAGGCTTCTGAATACACCTATATGGGAACACTTGGAGAAAGCTACTCAATCATTATGCGACTTCTTCCTCCAAGTTATCGAATGTTTCAACCTCCTGCGGAGCTTTATGATAGTATGATATTTGTAACGGATGCGAACCCTACAAAAATATTAGAAGAATAACGTATGCAAAACTTCCTGTTTTTGAAACTGGAAAATCGGAAGCTGAGGAGATAGACTATTGAGAACATATGAGAATAAAGACGAACTTAAAAACGAGATAAATAAAAGCTTTGCAAAATATATTTCAGAATTTAATGATATTCCGGAGCATTTAAAAGATAAGAGAATTGATGAGATCGATCGAACTCCGGCAGAAAATCTTGCTTATCAGGTTGGCTGGACAACTCTTGTTATTAAATGGGAATCAGACGAAAGAAAGGGTATTCCTGTCAAAACTCCTTCGGATAATTTTAAGTGGAATCAGCTTGGCGAATTATATCAATGGTTCACAGATACATATGCTCAGCTGTCACTGCAAGAATTGAAAGACAGATTGAATGAGAATATCAACTCTATTTATGCAATGATTGATTCTCTGAGTGATGAAGAATTATTTAAACCACATATGAGAAAATGGGCTGACGAAGCAACTAAAATAGCTGTCTGGGAAGTATACAAATTCATACATGTTAATACAGTTGCTCCGTTCGGAACCTTTAGAACCAAGATTAGAAAATGGAAAAAGATTGCACTATAACTTCAAGTTTGGAGAATTAAGAAAATCGTTAAGGAAAGAATCGAAGGTGGTGCAAACGAAAAAGCAGTATGGAGACT
>NZ_JAJCGT010000050.1:0-20559 GCF_020553185.1 Blautia sp. MSK18_10
AGACATATAAGCCAAAATTCCATTGCCGCAGGCAATCTGGAATGAATTTTGGCTACGTTACTGTGAACGGAGTGAACAGTAACATATAATTCCAATAACCTTTATTTTCTCTGTCTTATCTTTCTGGTAGATATGGAAAATGTATGCTAAAATAGAAATAGCAAATTTGTATGTAAAATAATAAGGAAAGGTAAGAGGGGGAAATGGAGAAAGAGGAAAAGCGTGCAGATCAGGAGAATGACACGGAAGAACAAAGTACGGAAGCGAAAAGCTTACTGAAAAAAAAGCTTCAATATTATAGTAGTGAGATTCAGCGTGATGTGGGAAATCTTGTAAAATGGCTGATGCTCGCGGTACTTGTAGGAGGTATTACAGGAGCGGCGAGTACACTGTTTTCTTTTGTGCTGAAGAGTGTGACAAATTGCAGGAAAGAAAATGAATGGATGTTCTATCTGCTTCCGGTGATGGGATTAATTATTGTATACCTGTATGAGAAATTTGGTAAGGATGATGGAGGTACGAATCAGGTGCTTTCTACTGTGAGATCACAGGACGATGTGCCGATTTTATCTGCACCTCTGATTTTCATTTCTACAGCACTTACGCATCTGGCAGGTGGCTCTGCAGGACGTGAAGGTGCGGCAATACAGCTTGGTGGAAGTATTGCCAATCAGCTTGGACGTTGGATTCATCTGGATGAGGAAGACCGACATGTAATTGTTATGTGTGGTATGAGTGCAGCATTCTCTGCATTGTTTGGAACACCGATGGCTGCGGCTGTTTTTGCACTGGAGGTAGTCAGTGTAGGAGTGATGTATTATACAGCTTTGATGCCCTGTATGATTGCTTCCCTGGTTGCATCCGGATTTGCGGCAGGAATGGGAGTTACACCGGAGGCTTTTCATGTAGTGGATATTCCGAAGCTGACTATTGAAACGGGTTTGAAAATGGGTGCTATCGCTGTTGGATGTGCAGTAATCAGTATTGTATTCTGTATGGTGCTGAATGGAGTTGCCGGAGCATATGGAAGGTGGTTTAAGAATCCATATGTGCGTGTAGTTGTGGGATCCTGTCTGGTGATTGGAATTACATTACTTCTGGGAACTTCAGATTATATGGGTGCAGGTGCAGAGCTGATTGAGAAGGCAGTGGAAGAAGGACAGGCAAGACCTCTGGATTTCTTCTGGAAACTGGTACTGACTGCATTGACAATGCGTGCAGGATTCCGAGGCGGGGAAATTGTTCCTTCGTTCTGTATAGGAGCTACCTTTGGATGTGTGATGGGAAACTGGCTGGGATTTTCGCCATCTATCTGTGCTGCATGTGGAATGACGGCGGTATTCTGTGGAGTGACAAACTGCCCGATCACATCAATTCTGATCGCATTTGAAATGTTTGGATTTAAGGGAGTTCCTTTTTATCTGATTGCGGTTTCTATCAGCTATGCGGCTTCGGGATATTATGGATTGTATAAGGATCAGACGATTGTTTATTCTAAGTATAAGGCGAAATATGTGAATAAACGTACGAGATTTTAGCTGAACTGAGAAAGTTTCCTGTTTTAATTGCTATAGACTGATTAAAAATAAGTAAGTCATACGTTTCAAGTCAAGCGGATATTTGCAATTGAAGCAGGGGACTTACTTGATTCGGTTAAAAAATGCAATATGCATAGGGCAGGGCTTTGCCAGTATTAGAAACAGTATAAATTGTTTCTGAGAAGTGACAGGGAATTATTTGATATAAATTTACAGATAAAATACAAAAAGCTGGCACAGATGAATGTGTCAGCTTTTGTATTTAGAAGGATATATGTATTAATAAGCATGCTGTATTTTGTATATTTTTCGTATATTAGCATTCTGGAAAAATCAGGCTGTGATTTTACGTGCATCGCGTTCTGCGGCTACTTCTTCAGGGGTTTTTTCGCGGAGCCTTGCAGCACCATGGTAATCTTTTGTTGGAATCAGCGGGTCATTTGCAAGATGTTCTTTGGCCGCTTTGATGGCTTCTGTGTACTGTGGAAGCCATTGTTCCTGAGCGACCAGCATTTCATCAATCATCTGCCAGATTTCAGGTGGGTTGCATACAGCACCTGTCAGTGGATCCATCATAGCTGCCTGTTTCAGAAGCTGTACATCGCCATGAACTGCAGCTTCAACTGCCAGCTTTTGTACCCAGATTGATTGTGAGCATACTGCTGCGCAGCCAAGTGGAAGGTCACCTACTTTAGGAATGCTGATTCCGTTTCCATCTACATAACAGGGAACTTCAACTACCGATTCCCATGGAAGATTTGTGATGCATCCTTCATTCATAATATTAAAGTGTCCTCTGTAATGACGTCCTGTTTCCAGAGATTCAATAATATAAGAAGCGTGTTCTTTGCTTCGTTCAGAACCATCTAATTTTTTTGCTGGTTCTGCCAGAATCTTCGGGAAATCTGTTTCAAACCAGTTACGTTCTTCTCGTGTAACACGGAGGTATCCACCAGTTTCGCCGTTTATCCAGTTATCAAGATTAATCCAGTCTTTGATTTCATCAGGGCGTTTGCGGTACCAGGCTACATATTCGGAGAGATGTCCATTGGATTCGGTAGAATAGTATCCGAAACGTTTTAACATATCAATGCGGACTTTTTCTTCTTGACTGAATTTAGGATGCGCTTCGAATCCTGCCAGAAGTTTAGGAATCATATCTTCTCCATTATGTTTTACAGAAATGTACCAGGTCTGGTGATTGATTCCGGCACAGATGACATCCAGCTCTTCTCTTGGAATACCAAGAACTTCTGAAATCTGCTGTTCTCCGTGAATTTCGCCATGACAAAGTCCGATAGTGCGGACTTTTCCATATTTGTTACAGGCCCATGTAGCCATTGCGTTTGGATTGGAATAGTTCAGCATGATTGCTCCAGGTTCGGAAACTTCACGAATGTCTTTACAAAAGTTCAGCATTTCTGCGATAACACGCTGTCCATACATAATTCCACCAGTACATAAGGTATCCCCTACACATTGGTCTATTCCATATTTCAATGGAATCTCTACATCTGTTTCAAATCCTTCAAGCCCACCGATACGCACACAGTTAACAATATAACGTGCATCTTTGAAGGCGTCACGACGATTGGTTGTTGCTTCAATTCTGATTGGAATATTGTTTGCGTCCAGATCTCTCTGACATAATTCTCTTGTCTTTTCAAGATTGTCCGGATTAATGTCAGTGAAGGCAATTTCGATATTGTGAAATTCAGGTACAGATATAATATCTGTAAATAATGTTCTGGCAAATACAAGACTTCCTGCACCAATAAATGCAATTTTAAAACTCATATAAAAATCCCTCCTGTGTTTTTTTACAGTATATAGTCTATTAAGAAGTTTGGTGACAGTTATTATCGGCTGTATAATGAAATGCAAGATATTATCGCATTTAATTTTTGAGTGTGATGTAAAAAAGCAAAAAATGTGTTAGGATTGTTATAGATGCGAGATTGTTCAGGAAATCAATTTATTGGTACACAAGGAGAGTTGGTCATGTATCGAATATTTCAAAAAGAGAAACAGTATTTTAAAGTAACTGCATTTTATGCGTTATCGTTGGTAAAATATCATATGAAATGTCATGCTCATGATAGTTTTGAAATTATGTATGTAACGTCGGGAGAATGCAGGATTTTTTGTCAGAATGAATGGTTACGAATGAAATCCAGTGAGTTTATTTATATTTTGCCCGGAATACAGCATCAACTGGAAATTACAGAGGGGAGGCCGTGTTCTGTATTGAATTTGGAGTTTGCGCTGACCTCAGAAGAAACGGCAGTGGAGGCAGAAATCTTGCTTGAGAAGATTCGGGATTTTCAGAAATGTTTTCAGATGCCACAGGGATATATCGCTGCAAATGATGGAAGAAGTCTTGGATATGCAATAAAAGATTTGCTCTCCTATCTTCAGAAAAGCCAGAATAAGGTGGATGATCAAGAGTTTCTTTTTGGACTTCTGCTTAGTAGAACGATGGTAGAATTAACATATTGTATAAGCTTAAAGAAGAACACACAAGGAGTTATTTATTTGAAAAAAGCTTGTGATTATATAGATAAACATTTTCTGGAAGAAATCAGCATACCAGAAATTGCGGCATACGTGGATATTAACAAATCATATCTTCAGGCATTGTTTACAGACAAGATAGGATGTACGATCAATCATTATATAAACCAGAAAAGATTGGAGCAGGCAGTATTTCTGCTTTGCAATAGTAGTTTTGGAATTACGGATATTGCATTTGCTTCCGGATATAACAGCAGACAGCATTTTTCTTATACTTTTGAAAAATTTTATGGACTTACACCGTCTGCATATAGGGGACTTCATGCACGAAATATGACAACTGACACCAGAAACATCAGATATAGTCTTGAAAATGATAGAAACTTAAAGGGAGAGATTATGTAAATGAGAATAAAAAAAGGTATGTTTTTTATTGTGATTCTTATAGGAAGCTTAATCGGGAGTGCAAATATGAAAGAGGTAAAGGCAGAAGACAGTGACAGTATAGAGGATATAGTTGAACTTTCACTTTTGTATTCTGGTTCAGATGTAACATGGGTGGCAGCGATGGAAACTTTATGCGATGAGTTTATGGCACAGAACCCTGATATTATTATTAACACAGAAAATTCAGGAGAAGCAAACTGTGAAAACGAACTTAAGGTAAAGGAGGCACTGGACGAATTTCCTGATATTTTTGAGCTGGAAAATGTTGATGCGTTTGCTGATGCGGGAAAGCTGGGGGCAATTGATGCGGAGGTAAGCAATATGGTGACCAATGTGATTGTGATTAATAAAAAGAGTTATGGTCTGCCGATATACGCGACCACAAATGGTGTAATTTATAACAAAAATATATTTAAAAAATATGATCTGGAAATACCGGATTCTTATGAAGAATTTATTCAGATTTGTGATACGTTGAAGGCAGAAGGAATTTGTCCATTGGCAATTGGCGGTAATCAGGAAGAAAATATGACATACTGGCTTAATTATTTCTTCCAGAAAGATATTATGGAAGAGAATCCGGACTGGTTGGAAATGAGAAAAGAGAGAAGCGTGAAATTTACAAGTGCAGAATCCATACATATGTTAGAAGACTTAAAGGAACTTTTTTCAAAAGGATATATTCTGGAAGATTCGGAAAATATGACAGAGAACCAGATTGTAACCAGAATGACGGAAAATCAGTTTGCAATGATATATGCGGGACCCTGGCTTTTTACCAAGATAATAGATGCATATCCAATGTCTACAGAATCGGATAAAACTTCTCTGGGAGAGGAAATTCCAGAAGATCAGGATCCGGTAACTTATCGTCTGGGATGGTTTTTTCTGGGAAATGACAATGGACATCTTACGGCTTTGACGAGAAATAATGCTTACTGGGCATTGTCAGAGACATGTACAGAAGATACCAGAAAAAAAGAGGCTGCACAGAGGTTTCTGAAATTTTTTTACACAAAAGAAAATTACAGAAGTATGATACAGGGAATGTATGGGCTTCCGGTAACGAAGGAGGCGATTATTTATCCGGCACCTTCTGCTCAGCAGAAACTTCTGAAAGATTACAGATATGCAGATAAGAATACAGTGTATCTGGGAATGCAGGGAACAGCATCGTCTTTTCTGACTGATGTCAACAAGATATTAAAAGAACTGTATACAGGAGAATATACGGTAGAAAAGACTGCTGAAGAAATAGATCAGGCATGGGACAGAGAGGCACAGGAGGAGTAATTTTTATGAAAAAACCACAGATCAGATTCAGGAGTTTCTACGCAAAACTGGTAATTATGTTTCTGTTTATGGGTTTGATTCCTTTTTTGCTCATGGGAATGCTGATCTATAATGTATATTCAAATACGATGTATGAAAATATTCTTGGAAATTTTTCTATGACAGATCAGATTATGGCAAAGAATATTTCGGATCTTATAACCGAAATTGCGGATGATACGGAATATATTTATAAGAGTAGTGTTTCTGATTATGATTATTTTTATGAGTTGTTTGAAGATACGGGAATGTCTGAAACAGGGAGGAATGCAATGATTACAAAAATTCTTCGGACAATCCTGTATATGAATGAGGCAATTGATCATGTATTTTTTGTTACTCCGGATGGAAAAATGTATTCTTCTATGAAAGCGCCGGAATTGCTGATCGATGAACAGGAAATGCAGGAATGGTATAAGAGTCATTATCTGATAGGTTCCAGAAATGTACAGATCATGTCCACTCATGAAACAAAATATTATAGAAATTCACAGAAAAATGATTTTACAATTTACAGAAATATTATGAATACAGCTACAATCCGAAAAGCAGGATCAGAAGTTCTGGGGACGTTGTTTATTGATATTTCGGCGGATTATTTAAAAAAGATGCTGACACAGGAAAGTTATGGAACAAACCATGAAATATATGTAGTAGATTCTGCTTCCGGAAAATATATTTATCATTCACAGAAACAGTATGAAGGAATAAATGCTCAAAATGATGGAATTCTCCTGGATGCTATGAAAAATAAGGAAAGTGGATATCTGGAGCAGAAAAATGAATGTCTTGTATATCAGAAGGTTGATGGTACAAATTGGCTTGTTATTGACAGGGTAATACCAGGAACGATTGAAGGTGCCTACAAGATGATAAGAAATACAACAATGCTGTTGATCGTGATTGGAGTAAGTTTATTGGCGCTTGTGTATATGTATTATTCAAAGAAACTAAATAAACCTGTACAGATGCTGAAAGAGACCATGAGCTGTATTGAAAAGGGTGATTTGGATGCAAGAGTACATATTGATTCAAATGATGAGTTTCAGGATATTGGAAATGGAATGAATCAGATGGCTGAAAATCTGAACAAATATGTTCAGAAGGCATACGTTGCGGAAATCAGACAGAGAGATGCAGAACTGGAAGCACTGAAAAGACAGATCCAGCCACACTATTTGTATAATACATTGGATGTCATAAGAATGTCTGCAATCACAAACGATGACATGCTGGTGGCTACTATGATCGACAGTTTGTCCGGGCAGTTAAAATATCTGATCGGGACAACCGGCAATATGGTTATTTTGCAGCAGGAGATCGCATGTATTTCCAATTACTTTAAACTGATTGAAGTGCGGTACGATTCCCGATTCTCTCTGAGTGTGGAAATACCAAAGGAATTATGGAAATGCAGAGTACCGCATCTGATTATTCAGCCGGTTGTTGAGAATGCTGTCAAGCATGGGTTGCGTCCGAATAAAGGACCTGGAGAGGTTGTAGTACAGGCGAAACAAAATATGGATTTTCTTGAGATTACAGTTATGGATAATGGTGTGGGAATAAATAAAGAAAGGCTGGAAGAAGTTCAGGCACTATTAAAGAGTGATGCCAGAGTAGCAGAAGAGGATATTAAAGGAATGAGCATAGGAGTCAAAAATGTTTCTGACCGTATTAAACATTTGTACGGAAATGAGTACGGACTGGAAATTGATGCATATGAAGGAATGGGCACCATTGTAAAATACTGGCTGCCATTAATCTGGGAGGATGTTTAAGATGTACCGAATTATCATTGCGGATGATGAACCACTGATTATACGTGGTCTGAAAAAGATGATGGAATGGGGAAAGATGGACACGGAGGTTGTCGGGGAGGCTGAAGATGGAGAACAACTTTTGAATCTGCTGGATACTCTGGAACCAGACATTATTATATCGGATATCAGTATGCCGGAAAAGACAGGACTGGATGTTTTAAAAGAAATAAATAAACGTAAGCTGAAAACAAAGGTTATTTTTCTGAGTGGATTTCAAGAGTTTTCCTATGCAAAAGAGGCTGTAACATATGGGGCAGTGGACTATCTTCTGAAGCCTGTTTCTGTAGAAGAACTGGAAAATGCAATCAACAGGGCAAAGGATCAGATTGTTCAGGAACAGCCAGAGGCAGTCTGGAAGATTGAACAACAAAATGTAGAGAACGTTTTTAAAGAGATTAATAATTTTCCGGTAAAAAGAAAAAAAAGAAAATTGCATGTTTCAAAAGAATTATTGAATGAAGGGAAATATTTTGCAGGTGTCTGCTTTGTGCTGAAAGGTGATCTGGTACAGAGAATTCAGGACAGTAACCGTTTTGAATTAATGAGATTTGCAGTTTTTAAGGAGATTGAAGAATATCTGGAAGAAAACAGGAATGGATTTGTAACCAAAAGAAGTGAAAATAGTAGCACTATCATCCTGGTATTATATTCTACAGACTTGCAGAATGAAACCGAAACAATTATTTCCAGAATCAGAGAAATCGTTTATGGGAAATATGGAGTAGAATTGATAGCAGGAATCGGGGAAATTACAACGCAGGCAGATAAAGTGGAATATCTTTATAAAACTGCTAAATTCTCTGCTGGTATTTACTATTTTACTCAGAAAGAAACGATTTATTATCAAAACGTAGAAAGAGTATATAATTATTCTTTTGAAGAGTTTGAAAAGAAGTGTAAAGAGCTGACTCAGAAAATATTAGGACATGATGAAAACTGGAAGGATTCTTTTGACGAAAGTCTGAAAATTATAAGGAATCTTCATTATGGAAGCTGTTATGCAGTGGAAAGCAGATGTATTATCTTGGCGATGAATGTATGTCATGATCTGTTGCAATGTAAAGTAATTGATGAGGAAAACAGGAAGAAACTGGAAAGAGAAGTAGAAGCACTGAGAGGACAAAATACATATGAAGACCTGAAGAAAAAATTTAAGAGTATTATGGAACGGTTTGTAAATGAATGTGTATTTTGCAAAGGAAACCAGGAGAATGATTCCATTTTTAAAGTAAAAGAATATATTTCGGAACACTTCAGTGAAGACATTACACTGGAAAAAATGGCACAGATGGTTTATATGAATCCTTATTATTTCAGTGCCTTTTTCAAGAAGGAAACAGGTGAGAATTTTAAGGCATATCTGCTGGAAGTCAGAATGAAAAAAGCATTACAGTATCTGATGGAAACAAACATGAAAACCTATGAGCTTGCCAGTCAGGTTGGCTATAAGGATGTGCGTACTTTTACAGACAAATTCAGAGATTTTTATGGATGCAGTCCTGCAAAATATAAGAAGAACAACAGATAATTTTACGTGGGATTTTTAATTGAAAAGAGTGGTATTATTTGGAAGTCCCTCCTAAATTGTTGTAAATATACAAAAGGTATGCTATATACATCGTATGAAATATACCGAATCACTAAAAATAAACAAGGAGGAAAAGGAATGTTTAAGAAAGTAGTATCCGCAATTATGGTTGCAGCAATGGTGGGAACGATGGTAGCACCGGTAAGTGTATCTGCAAAAGACGGAGGAAAAACAATTGAATTATGGACTTGCTGGACAGAGGGCGCTGACACAGAAAAGGCAAGCCAGGAAATGATTCAGAAATGGGAAGAGGAAACAGGAAATACTGTAAACCAGACAAATTTCACCTATGATATGCTTCATGAAAAAATCCTGACAGCTGCAGCAGGTGGAAATGTACCAGATCTGATCTGGGGACTTCCGGAATATGTTGGTGAATTCTACAACATGGGAATCGTAGCTGACCTTACAGACAAATTCAACGAATGGGAAGACAAAGATGCTCTTTCAGATTCTGTTGTAAATGCAATGACAATTGATAACAAAGTTATTGGTATCCCATATGAAATGACAGTTCGAGCATATCTGGTACATGATGACGATCTGAAAACTGCAGGTATCGAAACTCCTGCAACATGGGAAGATTTACTTGCTCAGTCAGATTACTATGATAATAATGGTAAATATCTGACAGAGGTTGCATGCACAGGAGTTCGTGCTTCTCAGGAACTTCTGGTTTATCTTGCACAGTACGGTCTGGAAATCGCATCTGCACAGGATGATGGAAAATACAAAAACACATGGAATGAAAATAAAGATGAACTTGAAAAAGCAACAAAAGTATTCCAGTTCTATCAGGATTTGATTGACAACAAGATTATCGATTCCAGTGCTAAAAACTGGGGATGGGAAGAAACAGATGAAAACTTCGCAACAGGAATCACATCAACATATGTAACTGGTAACTGGCTTGCAGAGAGAGAATCTTCTAACTCGGATACTATGGGTGATGTATCTGTAGCTCCGATTCCATACCCAGCTGATGGACAGCCTGCTACATACATGGAGTGTAAACCAATGTTTATTATGGAAGGCAGCGAGAACAAGGACGAAGCATTTGATCTTGCAACAGCATTCTGCAGCAAAGAATGGCAGGAAGCAGCATTTGCTGACAGATCCCCACGTTCTGATGTATCTACAGATTCCAAATGGAGTAAAGACTTCTCAGCACTGGCTGACACAGGTGTAACATTCCCTCCTGTAACATTAAGCGGAATCAATCAGGCAATGGTAGATTCTATCGCTAAGGTCCTTCAGGAAGGTAAAACTGCAGAAGAAGCAGCTTCCTGGCTGAGTGACGCAGTAAATGCATCTTTACAGGAAAATGGTGAACTGAGCGAATAAACGTTTTAAAAGAAATGCTGGGATGTGAAAGCATTCCAGCTTTTCTTATCTGAAAATGTTTAGATAGGAGGCTATATATGTCAAAATTACTGAAAAAAACGGACGGAAAACTGACAAGAGATCAGCAGGCAAGAAGATATGCTTTGGTTATGTTACTGCCGGCTCTTATTTTCCTTGCCTGCCTGATTGCATATCCTCTGGGAAAGGTTCTTCATGATGCTTTTTCACACGTACATCTGATCAATAAGAGTATGACAGGTTTTGCCGGTCTGGATAACTTTAAGAAAGTAGTATCAGATGAACACTTTGCACAGGCAATAAGAAACACAATTTTCTGGACAGTATTTTCTGTAGCTGGTGAATATATTATGGGTATGCTTACTGCAGTTTTATTGAATCAGAAATTTAAAGGAAGAGCAATCTTCCGTACTTTAGTATTTATCCCATGGCTGGTTCCAATTATTGTTGCAGGTATGACATGGGACTGGATGTTAAATCCAGACTTTGGTATTATCAATTACCTGCTTCTGAAAGTGGGACTTATTTCTGAAAAGATTAATTTTCTTGGTGATTCCAGATATGCAATGGCAACTGTAATTTTTGTAAATATCTGGAGATCTTTCCCGTATTATACAATTTCATTCCTGTCTGCAATGCAGTCTATTCCAGCAGATTTGAATGAAGCGGCAGCAGTAGATGGTGCTGGAATGTTTACAAGATTTTTCAAAATTACTTTACCACAGTTGAAATCTGTATCGCTTGTAATTGTATTTATTCATATTATCTGGACTGCAATTAACTTCGACTTTATCTGGGTTATGACAGAGGGAGGACCGAACTATGCAACAGAGACACTTCCAATCATGATCTACAGGTATTCAATGAAGACCTTTGATGTTGGCGCTGCGTCTGCATTGTCAACGATGATGTTTACTGCGATGTTTATTATGTTCCTTTTCTATTACAGAAAGAGAATGAAAATCAGTGATGATTTAAGCTAAAAGGAGGAAAAGGAAATATGTTGAATAAAAAAAATCAAACGATTGTAAAAACCGTTTCATATATTCTTCTTATTATAATTGCCATATATTGTGTATTCCCATTTATCTGGATGGTGATTTCAGCATTTAAGCCAAAAGACGAGATTCGTACGGCGATTCCTTCTTTTGTGATTCATGCACCTACGTTGGAGAATTTTAAGAAGGTACTGTTCCAGGCAGGGTTTATAAATTATATTAAGAACAGTTTTATCGTATCTGTAATTGCCTGTGGACTTTCTATGGTAATTGCTGTAATGGCAGGATATGCATTAAGTCGTTACTATAAACAGAAACTTGTAAAGGTTTCCAACTTTGCAATGATGTTGTCTCAGATGATCCCTGGTGTTCTTCTGTTGGTTCCGTTATATATGATCATGCAGAAATTCCATATTCTGGAAACTTACCTTTGTCTGATTCTGGCATATACAACTTTCGTTATACCGCTGTGTACGTTTATGATGAGCAGTTTCTTCGATACTGTACCGATGGCACTGGAAGAGGCGGCTGAGATTGACGGATGTGGAAAAGCACAGACGATTTTCAAGATTATTTTACCATTATCTGTTCCAAGTCTGATTTCTACCGGATTATATGCATTTATTAATGCATGGAACGAGTTTATGTTTGGTTACATCTTTATCTCTACAGATAAATACAGAACACTGACACCGGCGATCATGTTATTCAAAGGTGCAAATACTATTGACTGGGGTGGTCTGATGGCCGGATCTGTTATCGCGGTAATTCCGGTAACTATCATTTTCCTGTTCCTGCAGAAATATTTCCTTGCAGGCTTAATGAGTGGTTCTGTCAAAGGTTGATGCAAATTGAGAATAAGTTTAGAGAAGAAAGTATTGGTGAGACATCATGAAGAGAATTGAAATTAAAGAAAATAATTTAAACATGGTCTATGAGATCACAGATGAGAATGAGATTAAGTTATTACATTTTTCAAACTTACCGTTTGATGAAAATGATATTAATTCCTGTGAAGGAACAGCTTCTTTCAGACCGGTAGAAGTGTTGCTTTCAGGTTTAAACCGTCCGGGTGAACGCCATGGAACAAAGTATACTTATACTGCTCCTGGCTATCGCCTGAAATATAAAGATATGAAAGATTATCGAAACGAGACAGGAAGAAAACTTGAGATCCTTATGGAAGATAAACCTACAGGACTGGAAGTATGCAGTAATATTCAGTTCTATGATGGAATCTCTGTGATCAGAAGCTGGACAGAGTTAAAAAATAATGGAGAAGAAGATCTGGGAGTTGAGTATGTATCTTCTTTTGCATTGCTTGGTATTGACAAAGAAGGTCTTTTAAGTACTGATGAAAAACTGGAAGTTCTGATTGCACGCAATGCATGGCAGAAGGAATTAATCTGGAACCGTTTCAGTATGGATCAGCTAGGTATGTCTATTTCACAGCCGGATAAAGTAAGACGTTCTTCTCAGACAATCAGTGTTGGAAATACCGGAAACTGGTCTACTAAGAATTATCTTCCTATGGGATGCCTGAAGAATAAAGAAACAGATTCTATCCTGTTCTGGCAGATTGAGCAGAATGGTTCCTGGTACTGGGAAATCAGTGATCAGGATGGACATATGTATTTGCAGTTATCCGGCCCCACAGAACATCAGTCTCACTGGTGGAAGAATTTGAAACCGGGTGATACTTTTGCAAGTGTTCCGGTAAGTGTCGGTTCTGCATGTGGAGATGTGGAAGAGGCAGCAGGAGAACTTACAAAATATCGTCGTGCTATCAGAAGAAAGAATAAAGATAATGAAAAACTTCCGGTAATCTTTAACGACTATATGAATTGTCTGTGGGGAGACCCTACGACAGAAAAAGAACTTCCGCTGATTGATAAAGCAAAAGAAGCGGGTTGCGAATATTTCTGTGTTGACTGTGGATGGTATTCAGCAGGATTCTGGTGGGATGGTGTTGGAGAATGGCTGCCATCCAAAGAAAGATTTCCGGGCGGCTTAAAAGAAGTGATGGATTATATCCGTTCGAAAGGAATGGTCCCTGGAGTATGGCTGGAACTTGAAGTTATGGGAATCAAATGCCCGAAAGCAGATAAGGTTCCGGATGACTGGTACTTTATGAGACATGGAAAAAAGGTTTATGACAGAAGCCGATATCAGCTTGATTTCCGTAATCCAGAAGTTATTGCTCATGCAACAGAAGTTATCGATCGTCTTGTAAATGAATATGGCGTTGGATATATTAAGATGGATTACAACATTGAACCGGGAATTGGAACAGAACTGAACGCGGACAGTGCAGGTGATGGACTTCTTGGTCATAACCGTGCATACCTGAAATGGCTGGATGGGATTTTTGTAAAATATCCGGATCTGGTTATTGAGAATTGTTCAAGCGGTGGTCTGAGAATGGATTATGCAATGCTTTCACGTTACAGCATTCAGTCTACCAGTGACCAGGAAGACTATATAAGATATGCTACAATCGCAGCAAATTCTCCAATGGCATTAACGCCCGAGCAGGCTGCTATTTGGTCTTATCCTCTGACTGAAGGCGATAAGGAAGAAGTAATTTTCAATATGGTTAATGCAATACTACTTCGAATCCATCAGAGCGGTCATCTGGTAAATCTGAGTCAGGAAAGATTTGATCTTGTAAAAGAGGCAATCTCATATTATAAAACAATCCGTGTAGATATCAAGAATGCAGTACCGTTCTGGCCATTAGGTCTTTCTAAATATCGCGATCCGTGGGTGAGCATGGGATTGAATGCAGGTAAGAAAGATTATGTGGCTGTATGGAGAAGAAACAGTCAGACTGCTTTTGCAACAATTCCTGTTGAGCACAGAAAAGGTCAGGATTTGAAAGTGGTATGTGGTTATCCGAAAGCAGAACCATGTAATTATAAGTGGAATAAAGAGGCTGGAGAGTTAACCGTAGAATTTCCAAATCCGGTTAGTGCTAGACTGTTTTGTCTGGAGGAGGTATAGAAAATATCAGAGGATTTGTATGAAAAATAAATATAAAATGTTCATAAAGTGATGGCATTAAGAATAGAAGCAGGAGTGATTTATTGACGGATGCAATAAATCCCCTGCTTTTTCGTTGCAGAGAAGGAGAATAAATGTTAAAGTAAATAATACGGCATAAAGAAACGGCATAATAAAAGTTATTCCTACAAGTGTGTTATTATTTATCAGGGATAGAAATTGTGTCAAATATGTAAAGAGAGGAAGGAGTTTATTTGGGAAAAAGTAACCAAAGTACGCAGGAAATAAATTCGCAGGCACAGAATCCGTTGGGTACAGCACCCGTGGGTGGACTGATCGCTAAGTTTGCGATTCCTGCGATCATCAGTATGCTGGTCAGTGCGATGTATAATATCGTGGACCAGATTTTTATTGGCCAGGGTGTGGGGATGCTGGGAAATGCAGCTACAAATGTGGCGTTTCCTGTTACAACGGTCGCAACTGCGCTGGCATTGCTTTTGGGAATTGGCGGTGCATCAAATTATAATCTGGAAATGGGGGCAGGACAGGAGAAGAAAGCCAGCGGGATTGCAGGTACTGCGTTGTCGTCACTGGCAATCAGTGGTCTGATACTTGCTGTGATTGTACTGATGTTCCTGAAACCACTTCTGACATTGTTCGGGGCAACTGCAGATGTTATGCCTTATGCTGTTGATTATACAGGTATTACTGCATTTGGACTTCCATTTTATATTTTGTCTGTCGGCGGGAATCATGTGGTCAGAGCAGACAGAAGTCCGACTTATTCTATGGTCTGCATTATGATAGGTGCGATTATTAATACTATTCTGGATCCGCTGTTTATTTTTGGATTTGGATGGGGGATTAAAGGTGCTGCATGGGCAACAGTGATCGGACAGGTTGCTTCCGGAGTTCTGGTAATTGTGTATTTTTGTAAGTTCCGAAAAATGTATCTGTCCGGTGAGATGCTGAAACCGAAACTGTCATATCTGGGGGCAATTATTTCTCTGGGACTTGCTTCCTGTATTAATCAGATTGCAATGGCAATCGTGCAGATCGTATTGAATAATATTCTACGTTATTACGGAGCAAATTCTGTATATGGAAGTGATATTCCAATTGCCTGTGTTGGGGTTATTTCCAAAGTTAATCAGGTATTTATGGCAATCTGTATCGGAATTTCTCAGGGCAGTCAGCCAATCTGGGGATTTAATTACGGAGCAAAGAAATATGACAGAGTACGACAGGCATACCGTTATTCTGTAACTGCCTGTACAGTAATTGCAACGATATTCTTTTTCTGTTTCCAGATATTTCCACACCAGATCGTGGGTATCTTCGGAACAGGAAGTGATCTGTATTTTCAGTTTGCAGAACGTTATCTGAAAATATTTATGTTTATGACCTTTGTAAACGGTATCCAGCCAGTATCTTCCGGTTTCTTTACCTCTATCGGTATGGCGAAGCTGGGTATTGTAATGTCTCTGACACGACAGGTGATTTTTCTTCTGCCATTGATCATTATCTTTCCGTTGTTTATGGGAATTGATGGAGTGATGTATGCAGGACCAATCGCAGATGCGGCGGCATTTGTGTTGGCAATTGTGTTTGCGAGACGAGAACTGGGAAAGATGCGCAGTGCGGAAATAGTATAAAAAGTTCCCGCAGATGATATGGAAGAAATTTATCCATATTGTCTGACGGGAACTTTTTTATGAAAAAAATTATTGATAAACTACAGATTATAAAAGATTGTAAAACTGATCGAACAGCTCTGTCTGGAAGCTTCCGGGTCCGGAGCTGTTTTTCTCTGCTCTTTCTCCTGCTGTGCCAAATTCTCTGGCTGCTGAGAGGGCTGCTGTAAATGGGTCTGTAACTGCCAGATAGGTGGCACAGATCATTCCAAGCATACATCCGGTTCCTGTGATCTGTGACATGGCAGGAGTACCGTTTGTAATAAATTCACACTTATTGGCAGAGACGATC
Source organism: Blautia sp. MSK18_10 (assembly GCF_020553185.1). Classification (NCBI taxonomy): domain Bacteria; kingdom Bacillati; phylum Bacillota; class Clostridia; order Lachnospirales; family Lachnospiraceae; genus Blautia; species Blautia sp. MSK18_10. The sequence goes on from NZ_JAJCGT010000050.1 coordinate 16,589, forward strand.
ATATCTTCCTTGCCTGTGATAAGAAGTGTGGTATTCCACCGGGAAGCCTTTTCCTGGAAAAGTTCTTTCAGATGGGAACGATTGGCGTCTGTAAGTACATCCTGTACGCCTGCGTCAATTCCGATTGCATGTGCGGTCTGTCCGGACATGGCAAGAAGTTCAGACATATTTCCTTTAAGGAGTTCGGGCATGTGGATGTTCATAAGATTCTGCGCGAATTCGTAACGCAGATTGCTGCAGGCAGTTCCTACCAGATCAAGCATAACAGGGATATGGAGACTGGCAGCAGTTTTCAGAGATTCCGGCATGGATTTCATACGCGCATCGGTGATATTTCCAAGATTCAGTGCCAGTGCATGAGAAATTCTGGTGATCTCAGCTACTTCTGCCGGATGTTCTGCCATGATCGGGCGGCCTCCGGCCGCCAGAATAATATTAGCGCAGTCATGAATAGAAATCGGATTAGTGATGCAGTGAATCAGCGGTTGGGCTGCTCGGGTCAGTTGTCTGGGATTTGTCTGATTTACGGTCATATACTTTTGCTCCAAGGCTTTGCTGAAATTTGGCAAGCATTCCTGCGTGACTTAATGCTTTCAGGAAAAAATAGGCGATAGTACCGCCCATGCAGGTTGCTGCCAGAAACATTGGTGTGTAGAAAAATGCGTTCAGTCCGCTTCTGCCCATGAGAAATGCCATCACAGGATAGGAAACCAGAGAGCCGATAATACCGGTTCCGAAGATCTCACCGATTACTGCGCAGATAATCTTTCCATGAGAAGCGCGGTAGAAAACGCCTGATAAAAATGCGCCGAATACGGCACCTGTCAGTGCAAGTGGCGGGATACCCATAAACATCATTCGGATGATTCCGATGAGAGTGGCACAAAGAAGTGAATACCACGGTCCCAGAAGTACGGAGCAGACGATGTTTATCAGGTGTGCAGTAGGGCACATACCCTCGATTCTCAGAATGGGTGAGATGACAACGCCGATGGCAACCATCATGGCGAGCATGACCATTCTGAGTGTTTTTGATCTGTCTGTGTTCATAATGAACCTCCTTGAAATGAAAAAGTTGATTAGTTGTGCAGGAAATAAATAAAATCCTACAAAAAAATCTGCCGAATAACACACTGGCAGATTTTAATATACAAATACAGTCCCTACGCTGGCATTATCCATATCAGGTGCGGTCGAAGATCAATCTTCCTCTCAGCCTGTCACACAGGCTCCCGTTGTTATCATCTATATGCAGATTTTCTTGTGTTAGAGTAACACAAGCATCTGGAAAAGTCAATGGGATGTAAATGCAGGTTTTTGTCGATTCTGCAAGCAGATGTGATGGGTGAGTGTACACTGAACAGATAAAAGATAGATATCATAGTTGATTTATATGGTGAATACGTTTTCACAAAACAGAAAATAAGAGAAGAAGATCTTGTATTTGTGATAAGTAAGGGCTCTTTTTTGGCGTTATAGAGATGGAAACTCATGAATGAATTGAAACTCAGAATCGTATAGTGCAAACGTTTTCAGATATTCATATTTTATTTATATGAAAACTATGTTTATAATACCTCATCAGCAAGAGAACAGAGCATAAATGATAAGTGAAATAAAAAAGTTCTCTTGAGAAGAAAAAGTTACAAGTCAAGTTTGTAAACACATTTCAGAGGAGGAAGAATATTATGAACAGAAAAATCATATTTGCAGCAGCAGCCCTTGCGGCAGTAGTTACTTTAGGGACAGTAGCAGGAAACACAGTTTATGCGGCAGACAGCGTAAGTATTACGAATGTTTCCTATGATCCGACCAGAGAGCTTTATGAACAGTATAATAAGATATTCCAGGAGCACTGGAAGGAGAAGACAGGACAGGATGTGGATATTACACAGTCTCATGGAGGTTCCGGTAAGCAGGCACTTGAGGTTGCCAATGGACTGGAAGCGGATGTAGTTACTCTGGCACTGGAATATGATGTGGATGCTATTCAGAATGCAGGACTGATCGATGACGGATGGATTGATGAATTTCCGGATGACAGTTCTCCATATACTTCAACAATTGTATTCCTTGTGAGAAAAGGAAATCCAAAGGGGATTAAGGACTGGGATGATCTGGTAAAAGATGGTGTAGGCGTGATTACTCCGAATCCAAAGACTTCCGGTGGTGCAAGATGGAATTATCTGGCAGCATGGGCGTATGCGAAGGATAAATTTAATGGAGATGAAGATCAGATTAAGGACTTCATTAAGAAGCTGTATCAGAATGTATTGGTTCTGGATTCCGGTGCAAGAGGAGCGACTACTTCTTTCGTAGAGAACGGACAGGGTGATGTACTGATCGCATGGGAAAATGAGGCTTATCTTTCTGTAAAGGATTATCCGGATGATTATGAGATCATAACTCCAAGTATCAGTATCCTGGCACAGCCGTCTGTAGCAGTGGTAGATACAGTTGTAGATGAAAAAGGAACCAGAGATGTGGCTACAGAGTATCTGAATTATCTGTATTCTGATGAAGCCCAGAGAATTGCGGGAGATAACTATTACAGACCATCTAATGAAGACATTCTGAAAGAGTATTCTGATGTATTTGATCTGGATATTAACCTTGTGACTATTGATGATTTTGGTGGCTGGAAAGAAGCGCAGGAAACATATTTCTCTGATGGCGGAGTGTTTGATCAGATTTATGAGGGATAAAACATATAATTTATATTGACAAAGTATGAAATAGAGAATATGATGAACAAAACCTATTATTAAATCTGGCATCTAAATTGTTGCTTTATAAAATTTATGGAAAAATAAAGGGAAGAGAAAATGTCAATCAAGGAAATCGCGAAACGGGCGCAGGTATCATCTGCGACCGTTTCCAGAGTGTTAAATAATCCGGATTATAAATGTTCTTCTCCTCAGGTAAGAGAACGTATACGTAAGGCAGCAATAGAGTTAAATTATGTGCCAAATGAAGCCGCCCGAAGATTGAAAACCGGGAGCAGTTCTGCAGAGGAGAAAACCTGCTATATAAATATTTTGATGACAAGGACCGACTCTGCGCATGTGGATCCTTTTTTTGATGAACAGCTGAGAGTGGTAGAAACAGAGATTCATCGAAATAACTGTATTTTGTCTCAGGTGTGGTACCGGGCTATTTTTTCCAGTGACAAGCGGTGCAGAAGGGAAAATATAGCAGATATTATTGAGAAGATGTATGAACAGACAGAAGGGCACTGTGATGGTCTGATCGTGATCGGAAAATGTAATAAAGAAGCACTGGCGCTTTTTCGAAAGAAATATAAGAATGTGGTATGTGTGAATCGAAATGCATCTTCCGGAGTTGTAGATGAAGTTGTATGTGACGGGGAAAAGATTGCATTTATGGCGGTTGAGCATCTGATCGAGCTGGGTCACACAAATATTGGTTATATCGGAGAATGTCATAATGAAGCGAGATACCGGGGCTTTGTGGAGGCACTTTATGACCATCATCTGGAACTGGATCCGGACTTTGTCATTGAGACGAACCAGACGGAAGCGAAAGGATATGAAGCCATGGAGAAACTGCTTGCCATGCCGGATTATCCTACGGGGATTTATTGTGCAAATGATATTACTGCGGTAGGCGTGCTGAAGCTGTTAAGCCGCAGGAAAAATATCTATATGCCCTCTGTGATCGCCAGTGATGATATTGAACAGGCGCAGTTTACGACGCCAATGCTGACAACGGTTCATCTGCCGAAGGAAGATATGGGGAAATTTGCCCTGTGGCTGTTGCTGGATCGGATCAATAACGGACATAAAGCTGTGACCAGGATGGAACTGGAATGTAAACTGATGGTGCGGAGCAGCTGTACGTCTGCCCAGGAGAATGGGTGGAGTGATTATTGTATTTAACCGTTACTGTTCACACACCACTATCCCGCGAGGTGTTTTGGCATGAATATGCCAAAATCCTGAGACATACAA
>NZ_JAJCGT010000051.1:0-19953 GCF_020553185.1 Blautia sp. MSK18_10
CAATAATTTTTTCAGCCAATTTATTATGAAGACTATTGCCAAATTCATCAATGATTAGCATTCCGGCATTTTCTATTACCCTGATCAGATGAGGCAGAAAATCGGCAAATACCCGGTTTCCCTGCGATTCGCCCTTGTTGCCATAGAGCAATTCCACTTCTTCGTTTAAGGATTAATCCTTAATAACTGACAACTTCTAATATTAATATATTTATAAAAGAATTCTTCCAACAATTCAAGCGATTCACAATATTCAAACTCTATTGCGCTAAACTCCAATGGCACATTACATTTATAGACTTTTCATCAACTTTTTACTAATTCATTATTTTATTTATCGGTTAGTTAGATGGTCAGACCCTCAGTACCGACCCTCAGTACCATCAAAAGAGTTCTCTTCCATTTGACTTATCATATGTTCTCTGCCTTCTAAGAACGTGGCAGTTTTATACTCACTGAGTTTTGCTGTTTCATTTGCAAATTGAATACCCACTTTTGAGGCATCAATCCCCAGAACCTTATGTGTAGAAATATCTCCGGTTCCGCATCCAAAATCCAGGACATTTGTTGTTTTTTCCGCAAATAGTTTTAAAGCTTCATCAAACATGGTTTCCACTTTCAAATCTAACTTTCTTAAATCTACAGGTGTACATTCTTTAAAAACCTGATTCCACATTTCTATTTCCTGTTCATATGCTTTATTCAAGACTTCGTCATCTCCTCATTACTTAATTCCTTTTTTTCAAAAAAGAAACTGCTCCAGATATTTTTTTCACAGACCTGCTCATTTCATCTACAGCAATCCTGCTAGTACATCGTTTTCGAAACACGCTCTAACACTCTACCGCTACTTTGATCACACCATCTCTCTTATTTTCAAAAAGTTCATATGCTTCTTCGATTCTGCTAAGCGGATAGGTATGTGTGATAAGTGGTTCTGTATTAATCTTACCTTCTGCGATCAATTTCAGGGTTTCCTCACAATCACATCCATCCACTCCACCTGTTTTGAATGTGAGATTTTTTCCATACATATCCGGAAGTGGCAGTACCTGAGCCTTATCATAAAGTGCAACCACTGTCACAGTTGCATTTGGTCTTGCACATTCCCATGCCAGACGAAATGTAGATTCCGCTCCCGCAACCTCAAGAACTACATCAACTCCACCGTAATCACTATGGTCCTGGACAAAATCAAAGCATTCCTCCGGCGAGACAGTAAGAACCTCCGGATAATGTTCATTAATAAAATGAATTCTGTTTTCATCTTTTTCACACATAATAATACACTTTGGATTCTTCAGCATAACACTTAGCAAAGTGCAAATCCCTGTAGGACCAGCTCCAATGATCAGCACAGTATCCTCCTCTGTGATCTCAGAAATACGTGCAGCCCAATAGCCAGTGGCAAGAACATCTCCTACCAGCAAAGCCTGTCTGTCAGTAACTCCTTCCGGAATTTTGTTCAGTCCCTGGTCAGCAAACGGAACTCTTACATATTCTGCCTGACCACCATCTATACGACAGCCAAGAGCCCATCCGCCATTCTCATCTGTACAGTTATTTACATAACCTTTTTTACAGAAAAAACATTCACCACAAAAGGTTTCTACATTTACAGTCACACGATCCCCCGGTTTTACATGAGTTACAGCACTTCCAACTGATTCAACAATACCTACCATCTCATGTCCCACAGTTATACCAGGAACTGCACGGGGAACACTTCCGTGTTTAATGTGCAGATCACTTGAGCAGATACTTGCAAGCGTTACCTTTACAACTGCATCTCGTTCATGCATAAGTACTGGTTTTGGTTTTTCCATTAATTCAAATTTTCCCTTTGAAACATATGTATAAGTCTGCATTATTTTATCCCATCACTTTCCGGATTATTTTATCAGATGATCCTTCATAAATTTTAATGTTTTGTCGGCCTTTAGCCAAACTGCTTCCTGTTCTTCATGGGTAACAAAGATCAATGTCTTTCCCTCGGTCTTTTTTAAAATATAATCAATTGTTTCTGTGCATACCAGTCTTATATTGGAAGCAGCACTCAGATTTTCGCACAGGCGATCTTCCTGAAATACTGCACTGATCTTCCTGTCACTTATCCCTTCTATTTTTCCCTTATCCGGAATATCCAGCCCCAGAAGAAGCCGTATCAGTGTAGTTTTTCCACATCCGGATCTTCCTCTTATACAAGTGGTTTTCCCTTCTGGAAAAACGCAACACAAATCTCTCAGTATCTGCTGCTCTCCGTATGCTTTACTGACATGATCTACCTTTATATCCATATCTTTTCTCCACCTGTAACAAACCTCACAAATAACGCATTTAAGAAAATTACCATAAATCAAAATCTCCGTTATTTATGTTCTATCATATAAACTACTCTGCTTACAATTCCAAGAAAACACTTTTCAAATACAAAACTTATCACAATAATCACAATCGTCCATGCAAAAAGATCAGGAGTATTCAGATATATTTTTGCATTATACAGTTTCTCACCAATAGAACCTGAGGGTACTCCGATAACCTCTGCTGCCACTCCTGCTTTCCAGCACATCCCAAGTGAAAGCCTGAATGCAGAGAGAAAATAAGGCAGTACCTGCGATACATAAATATATCTGATCTTTCTTCCGGGATTCACCTGAAATACTTTTGCCATTTCCAGTATCTTACTGTCAGTCTGCCGTATTCCCTCAAGGATATTCGTATATATCACAGGCAGAACCATAAGAAAAGAAATAAAAACTGACAGATTTCTGGACGGTATCCATATCAGGCACAAAATGATAAAAGACGCCACAGGTGTAGATTTGACCACCGCAATTACAGGTGCTATCAGGATTTCCACTGTTTTTGACCAATATGCCAACACTGCCAGAAAGATTCCCAAAAACATAGCCAAAAGAAATCCTGTCACAATACGCACAAAACTAAATCCAACAGACTGCCAGAAATTCCCGGTAAAACTCAGTTCAAAAAGCTTTCGGACAACAGAAACAGGAGATGCCAGAAGGATCTCCTGTCCCAGATACATACTTGCAAACTGCCAGATTGTAATCCAGAAAAACACTGCCACTATGCGGATTCCTGTATAGCATCCTTTTCTTATTTAAGAATTCAAGAAGTATTTAAGTTCATTAAATATTTTATCACACAATGAAAAAATATTTAATGAAAACTTTGATATTTACCAATAATTTTTCTATTCTTTTCATAACCTGACGGCATATTTTGTTGCTTTTCCATACTGATTATTCTATAATACCTGAATCCGTGAAGTTCATTGCACCATAACAGGTAAATTGCTTGATTTTACGATGGATTTATTAAAATTTTATCGTTTTATAAATTCACCTGCCTGGTGAAGATTTTTCTGGTATAATCTTCTTAGAAATTCACATTCAAAGGAGATCACGCCATGAAAAATATTAAAATCGAATTTACCAATGAACGAATCATTCCCGCGAGCGGCCTGGCTGTTGTAGGGGCTATCCTTGGAAAAAGCGATTTTGTTAAGCGCTGCAATCGAATGGATGTAACACCTAACCGATCACAGCATCAGATTAAAAATGGCGATATTCTCCTCACTTATATTAGTATGTTGTGCATGGGCAAGCCGGAATTCCAGGCTGTTCACGAAATGGACGATGACCGGGATTTTTATAAAACTGCGCTCGGGATTGCCTACAACATTCCGTCGGAAGAAACTCTCCGCCAAAGGATGGATGACATTGGTTCTTCCCTCCGGGAACACATCCTGGAGGAAAACGTAGAACTTTTACGTATGAATGGCATCGTTCCCTCCAAACTGCCTAACGGTTTTGTTCCGGTTGACATTGATGTCACTCCGTTTGATAATTCCAAGACCAGAAAAGAAGGGGTATCCCGTACATACAAAGGGTATGATGGATACGCTCCAATCATGGCATATATCGGAACAGAAGGTTATCTGATCAATGCCCAGCTTCGCGAAGGAAAACAGCATTGTCAATGTGACACACCCGATTTCCTGCGTGAGACAATCAGACTGTGCCGTCAGGTCACGAATGAACCGCTCCTTATCCGCCTGGATTCTGGAAATGATGCTGCTGAGAACATCGGAATCCTGCTTGAAAGCGGCTGTTACTTCATTATCAAACGTAATCTTCGCCGTGAAAGCAGGGAAGCATGGTACGAGATGGCAAAAGCCAACTCGCAGAATGTCACAGCTCCACGTGACGGAAAAACCGTTTATGTGGGTAGTGACTGGAAAGAGGTCACTTATCGTACGATGGAAGGAAACGATAAAACAGTTACCATCCGCACTGGCTATGAAATCATAGAACGTACCATTGATAAATACGGGCAATTTCTGCTTCCAGCCGACCTGGAAGTAAATACCTGGTGGACTAACACAGGGATGGAAGATTCTGAAGTCATCCAGAATTACCATGCACATGGTGAGTGTGAACAGTTCCACAGTGAAATCAAGACGGATATGGATGTAGAACGCCTCCCGTCAGGGAAGTTTGACACCAATGAATTGGTACTCGAACTTACCATTTTGGCGTACAACATACTCCGGATGATCGGGCAGGAAACCATCGGCAGGAGAAAAACCCGCCATAAAGTCCATCGCCGCAGACTGCGTACTGTAATCAGCAACATGATCCTGATGGCAAGTCAGGTCAAAGAACATGCCAGACAACTGATCATGGGATTAGGGCAAAGCAATGTCTGGAGGCACACTTTCGCTGAAATATATACAGCATTTGCCCAGTTCAGTCTGTAATTCATCCACATACAAGTCGCGGTAGCAACAAACAAGGGGGTACTGTGAAAGAAAGTAGAGGACAGCCAATAAATGGCGCACTTTAATAAGCTGTCTAATGGCAGCGCAAAAAAAGACTATTGTTTTAAAAAGCAAAGAAGCTAATTGCGATTCGGAAATTTTCCCTTCGCGTATAAGAAGTTTCATAGCCTGTTTGATTGCCTTTTCCTTTTGTTTTTCTTTCATAGGTTCGGGCATATCAATTTTAAATAAATCGGTCGGATTCCATGCTTCTCCAGTAGATAACATTTGATAGATAGCAGTGAGAATCATCCGAGCGATAGCAATAATGGCACGTTTTTTGCCACGACGTTTCATAATGCGTTCATATTTTTGTTTGTAGTAAGGAGATTTATCAGATTTCACGGCTGCATGGGCAACTTGTACCAATGCAGGTTTGAGGTAGACACCGGCACGTGTTATCCTGACAGATTTCTTCTTACCAGCAGATTCATTGTTGTCGGGAGTGAGTCCCGCCCAACAGCATAAACGTTTGGAATTCGAAAACGGAGTCATATCGGTACCGATTTCAGAGATAACAGTGATTGCACTGTTACGATCAACACCTGGAATGGTACACAGTAACTGGACAGCATTTTCATATGGAGCGATCAAAGAATTAAGCATAGTGTCTATATCATTTATCGTAGATGTGATATAATCCAGATGTGCGCGGATAAGGCGCATACGATATTTTTGGGAATCAGTCATCTGATAGCCTTCTATGGATTCAATGACACTGTCAGACTTCTTCTTTAGGGAACGGAGCAGTCTGGAAGCTATTTCTTCGTGGTTGATGGAATTGTCAGGTTGTTCAATTAGGTAATCAATAACAGATGTAGCTGATTTCCCGAAGATATCGAAAACTACTGAATCTAATGCGACATTACAGACGGTAAGCGCATTCTGATATCTGTTCTTTTCACTAGTACGGCAGGAAGTCAGTTTGTAACGGTTTCTTGTAAATTCACGCAGGATACGTATCGGCTTACAAGGAATATAACTTCCCGGAACCAGACCTAATCGAAATAAATCCCCAATCCATTTGGAATCTTTCGTATCATCTTTATTGCCTTTGACGGCTTTTACCCATTTAGGGTTAGCGATGGTGATGTTTATTTCGTCTTCTAAAAGGTTAAAGACAGGAACCCAGTATTTTCCCGTAGATTCCATACAGACATCGCGACATTGGTTTTTAACAAGCCATTCTTTGAATTGCAGAATAGAATTGTTAAAGGTGGAGAAACGCTTCTTTTGATACGAAGGTTCCACACCGGAAGTAGTTTTAATGATTGTGGCAACGAGAAAAGATTTGTGGACATCGACACCACAACAGGTTTGATAAACAACTTTCATAGTCAGGAACTCCTTTCAAAGTAAGATAAAGAAGCCATTGACTGTTCCATCACACATTTAACAGAGAAGTTAAAACAATTCTTACTGTACGGTCTTATAGAGCCACTTATTTGTGCTTGAAAGATGGGACTTACACTGATTAGTATGCTGTCTAAAACGAAGAAAGTCTTTACGACTCCCCTTCCCGTGTTTTGTAGGGTAGCTTCTTCAAGAACTATTTTATCAATAACGTGGAGAATTGAAAGACTTTCATTACTATTTGTGCCGCCGACTTGGCGGCGGAATGGAGATTAGTATAATGTATAATGCCGAGATATTACGAAGATAACTCGTAGAAAATGCAAAGTCCAGTCGCAAGTTTAGACACGATATTGCTCTTAACAGTCGTATAAAATCAACATTTGCAGGGATTTATCAAATTCCGACATACCGTCTTAGAAAATGAATAATCCCTCGCAATTCATTATGAACTACGAGGGACTGCTTACTGACTGTTAAAGCGGTAGCCGATCTCACGAACACTATCTATGGAAAAGTGAGAGTTTGTATCACAAAGTTTTTACGAAGATTCCGAATGTGAAAGCCTACGGTATCCTTTTCATTGCCTGCTGATATTTCGCCCCACACCTTATCATAAATCTGCTCGTATGTAAGAACACGACCTTTATTGGCTGCGAGCAAGCAGAGTATATCGTACTCTTTGACGGTCAGTTCAATTTCCTGACCGTTATTGATAACTCTGCGCCGGCTCAAATTGATTTCTAAGCCGGAAAGGGATAATGTCGGCTCATATGAAATCTCTAATTTTTCAAGATCAGGGTGCTGTTTTACAAAAGACAGCATATCGTCAAAGGCTGTTGAGTCTTGTGCTTTGAACTCCATTATTACGATTCGTCCGATATTATCACCCCCTTGGTTAGTTTTTTTGTCTTGGACAACATAAGATTTATTGCGTGAGATAATACGATTCATTAATCGTTTTCAGAATAAAATTCACATCGTCATAACGAGAGGAATCGGACTGAGAGCCTAAACTGCATATCAAAAACTCTTTTCCGTGCTGCTGGTAAAGCACAATCAAGTTATAGTCGTCAGACAGAGAGCCAGTCTTAATTCCGCATACATTTTCGTTGTAATATTCGGATGTCGGATCAAGGAAGGCGTTTGTATTCTGCCATATTTGTGTACTGCCATCAGGCAGTGTTGCCGTATAAGTGTTTTGAGATACAATTTCTCTAAACCACGAGTATTCCAACAACCGATATACTACTTCTTTTAAATCTAAAGTGGTGGTAAGTGCCACCATATCAAAACCACTCGGATCATATAAAACTGTGTCTAAGTACCCCTGCTGTTGCAAATGCAGGTTTAAGTTCTCCATAAAAATCCTCACACGCTCTTGACTGCTTTCTGCTTGCGGCGAAAGTAATCCTCCACAATAATCAGCAACCACATAAGCTGCGTCATTCCCTGACGGTACTAACATTGCCGCAAATAGATTGTGTAAAAAGTATTCTTTTTCCTTGATTTGAGCAACAGACGAGCCGGGTTTCGTGAGTGAAATAGCACCATAGTCTGCAACAACGATACTATCAAGGTCTGCTAAAGTTGACGCATACTCAATAACAAACAGCTTGGCTAAACTTGCAGGAATTTGTGGCTCGTTCTCTTTTTTTGAAACAAATATTTCATCATCAGAACAATCCACCAAAATCAGCGATTTTGCATTATAAGAGTCAGGAAAATCTTCTTTGTAGAGAAAACCATTTATTTTATTCTTTACCTCTCTGAAATTTTCCGGCTGCATTGCCCACGGCACAAACATTATACCTATGCCGATACAAACTACAAGCAAAAACAAAAATACTCCAAATCGTTTTTTCTTACGGCGTTTTCTCTGCATATATGTGCTCACCTCCCAACCCCAAAACTCCTATGTGCCATTTTTTAATCGGCATAATTTGTCTGAATACACTCTGTAAATCCAGACGGATCTCCCAACTTAGCTTTATCAATATTATCACGAAGATATTTGCGTGTGGCGTCATCACAGCGATCTGTTCCCATATAAGGCATATCAAAGGCTTTTTCGAGTTCAGCTAAGGCTTTTGCCGCCCTTTCCGAATCCGTATTGTAAGTATCAAGCCATTCCTGCATCCAAGAATATTCCCAAAGGTTAGATGCTCTTGTATCGCCATATCCTATCTGAAAAGACGCTCCCGTATCTTCGCCTTCCAAAGCATCAGGCAGCGTAACGCCCTCCGGCCAATTCAAACTCTCAATGGTCGTTAGGTATTCTTCTTCAATGGTAGCAAAGTCCGTGAAACCTCTTGTGTTTGTGTCGGAGTCCGAAGAAGTGGAGCAGCCTGCCAGCATAATCACCAGCAAAGAAATCATAACACACAGTAACAGTTTGTACGGTCTTTCGGATTTTGAGATTGTTCGTTTCATTTTGTTTCCTCCTCGAATTGAGTTTTATTATCTAAGAGCCAATGCAGGCTCTAATTTTGCTGCTTTCAATGCTGGTAATAATCCGCCCAATAATGCTGTAAGCACAGACACAGCAACTGCAACAACAGCAACGCTGATTGGATAACTCGGTGTTCCCACCGGGGAATCCACAGGGAGCAACGCTCCAATACAATGCACCAAAATCAGCGAAATCAAAATAGCTGCAAAGCAAACGAATATTGATAAAATCAACTGTGAGCCTAAAACCAGTGCCACAATATTTGTTCGTGAAGCACCTATCGCTCTGCGGATCAGCAACTCATGTGTGCGCTGTTCCAATGAAGATAGTCCGATATTGATCTGCCCTAATACGGAAACAAACAGCAACAAAAGCGAAGTAACCAAAAGCCCTAATTGCAGTATGGACAATACCGAATCATAGGTATCTCCAATATCACTCCGCCCAGCACTTTCCCAGTAACCGCCAATGGTATCAGTCAAAATGTCGCCAAGGGCAGAATGTATCTGTTCGATTGTCAGTCCTGTTGTGGGATGCCAATACACATTTGCATTTTGTACTTGCCACATTGCTGGTGCGAAATTGAGGATCGCCGCAGAATCCGCATAGATAGTCGGAAAATCCCTGCCATCGTTTACTACTCCGACAATATTGAATGGGGTTAACGAAAGTGTGCTTTTTACATTTCCTGCAGCATAGGGCGAATCATTAAAATAGTTTTTAGCTTCTTTGTTTATGACCACTTCAAGCGATCCGCCCTCACTCGAAGGCTCTAACCATCTACCGGATGTCATTGGAAGATTATAGACTTGACTATATGCCTCCGTGGTGCAAACTAAATCAAAAGCCATCAGGTTTTGGTAAACATCATTCGGCGGTATTGGCGTTAAATCTTTCATTGGTGCAAATCGAATATCTTCTCCCATAGAAAAAGTAACAGCGGCTACATCATCAATGGCTTCAAATCTCTGGAATAATTGTTCCATTTTATTTCTATCGTGAAAATCGGATTCCGTTATCACGAATGAGTAAGTAGGTGACCAGCCATATACCTGTGCGTTTACGGAAATCAAATACTCCCGTCCAAGCGTACCAACTAATACCGATCCAAGCATTGCGATAATGCCTACAAGCATTGAAACACTTGTCAGAATACTTCTAAGTGGAGACAGACGAAGGTCTTTAAGTATCATTTTTAGCACAAGTTATCCTCCCTCCATCCATTTCAAAAATCGTATCACAGGTATCTGCAATATCAGGATCGTGCGTAACCAACAGCAGCATAATTCCATTTTCTTTTACGACGCTGTGCAACAGTTCCATAATCTGCGTTCCCGTCTTTTTATCCAACGCTCCCGTAGGCTCATCACATAAAATGGCTTCCGGAGATACTGCAAGCGCCCTTGCGATTGCAACTCTTTGTTGTTCACCGCCGGACAAATTGATTGGGTAATCATTTTCCTTGCTTTCTAAGCCGACACTTTTTAGCAAGCCTGTAATTATCTCGTGACGCTGTTTGGCGGTAAACGACTTTTTGGCATAGAGTAGGGGTAATTCGATATTTTCCCATACCCGCAAGTGCTTAATCAGAGAGTAGTTCTGAAATACAAATCCGATATTATTGGCTCGCAGTATAGACAGATCACGGTCTTTCAAAGCAGAAATAGATATACCATCATAAAGGTACTCGCCCTCATATTCCCGATTTAACAAGCCAATAATGGATATAAGGCTTGTTTTGCCTGAGCCGGACTTTCCGACAATGGCATAACTGCGCCCTCGTTGCAATTCCATATTAGCGTTGGTTACTGTTGTCAGCATATCGCCATTATTCAATTTGACGCTTGCTTTCAAATCCTTTATTTTGATTAAAGTCTTTTCGGAAATTCCTTTCATTTTATCAAATCCCCCTCGGATCAAGGTTTGGCGGAGTAGCAGAAACCACATCGCCCTCCTCTAAGCCGGACAGTATTTCTATATTGGCTCCGTCTGTCACACCCAATGTCACTTTTGTTTCCACTCTTTCTCCATTCGGAGTAATTACAGTAACCAATCCCGTCCCTTGTCTACCCGCTATTACCGACAGCGGCAATATAAGGACATCATTTCTCGTTGTCGCCGTTATGACTACCGTTGCACTTTGCCCCGATTTCACATCGACTGTTTGACTGATCAAGCATTGCAGAATGCCCTCTTGCGGCACGATTCCCGTAAACGCATTTTCATCTGCGGCAGGCGACACCACGGCAATCATATCGGTTGGTCCTACACCATCATATACTTGAAATTTTGCTTTCAACTCTGCATACTCCGGTAAGGTACTCAAAAAATTATCTGCCTCTACATTGAGGGCAAATCCTGTATAATGCACTATCGCTACGGGATAATTACTCGGTACGCTTTCATTGGATGGGGCAATAGAGGTAATTGTACCATCCACCGGAGATTTCAATTCTTTGCCGTTCACAGTTCCAATAATTTGCCCGGCAGTGATTTTTTCTTCTAATTCTACCGCTGTATTAAATATGCCATTTTCGGGTGAGGAAATAATAAACGGTACTGCCGGAACAATAGTCGTTTGCGTTGAAACGGTTGGAGTAATTGTCCCTCGTACAACTGATACCGTTTTTTCTGCGGATGTTGCGCTATCTGTAAGATTGTTTTCGTCTGTCTGCCCAATTGCAGAGCAGGCAGATAGCGTAAATACAAGAAACAAAATAGAACATAGCAGCATTTGTTTTCTTAGCAACTTCATCATTCCTCCTTATGCTGTATCACAAAAAATACGAGCCTCTATCTTGATACTTTTATTGTACCAAAACAAAAGCCCGTATTTTCTTGATTGCTCGTAAGATATTCCTCTTTTTTTCTATGCAAATTCTTACAATTTTCCTACGCCAACGGCAAAGTAATTGAAAACTTGTTTTGATCCTCTTGGCTCTCTGCAACGATTGTACCATTGTGTAGTTCAACAATCTGCTTTGCAATCGCCAAACCTAATCCAGCTCCTCCACTGCTTGTACTTCTCGCTGCGTCAAGCCGATAAAACTGCTCGAAAATCCTGTTTAACTTTTCTTCCGGCAGAGTATCGCCGTGGTTACAAAAAATAATGCTGACCGTATCTTCCTGACATTGTGCGCTGATCGTGATATCCGTATTTTCAAAACTGTAGATAACCGCATTTCTCAAAAGGTTATCAAAAACACGCTGAATTTTGTCTGCGTCACATCGAAGCATTATATCATCATCAACACAAAGATTACATTGCAAATTCTTTGATTTGAGCATAGGCTTAAATTCATATACAAGTTGCTCCAGCAGGCGAGTTAAATTGATTTTCGTGTATTGTAATGTAATATCGTATATATTGAATCGTGTTATCTCGAAAAACTCGTTAATCAGATCCTCTAACCGTTCTGCCTTACCAAGAGTGATTGAAAGGTACTTTTCTCGAAGTTCCTTTGAGATTTGCGACTCATCACGCAGTAAAGTAAGATACCCGATTACAGAAGAAAGCGGTGTTTTCAAATCGTGTGCAAGATACATAATCAGGTCATTTTTTCGCTGCTCATTTTCTTTTGCAAGCCTTGCATTACTTTCAGCCTCTTGTTTTAACTGATTGATGTTAGCGGCGATTTCACTCAACTCCGGGGACATTTCAATGTAACTGACATTCTGATCGAACATTTTTCCTGTCGCAGCCTGTACCTCGTACACATAGGCGACTACTTTTTTCAAAAGTAGGTATGTCAAGTATATAATACAGCCACCCCACACGATTACAGCCACTATATAAAGATATACTGTTCTGTAATACAAGTAATAATACAAAACATACTTGCGGAGAATTTCCTCTGCCATAATTCCTAAAAGAAAAGTACCGCCAAAAATAAGCACAGAACAAATCGCACATTGAATTACATACCCTTTGAACAAGGTAGAGAGCAGATAGTTTTTTTCTTTTTTATTCAATTTCATACCCTACCCCCCAAACAGTTTTAATGAACTTCGGATTTTTTGAAGGTTCATTCAATTTTTCCCGAAGCCGCCCAATGTGCGCCATTACCGTATTGTTACTGTTGCGAAGATACTTTTCTTTCCACACGGCTTCAAATAATTCCTCCGAGGCGACAACTTTACCCTGATGTTCGCACAGATACCACAGAATAGAAAACTCCAACGGAGTCAAGGCTATTTCTTTGCCATACAAGTAGCACTTGTGGCTGACTCTGTTTATCAGTAGACCTCTGATGTCATACTCGTCTTTTTCTTCGGATTGGCTCAAATTAGGACTGTTATAGCTCTGATAACGCCTTAATTGCGTCTTTACTCTTGCCACAACCTCTAAAGGATTAAACGGTTTCGTTATATAATCATCCGCACCAATCGTAAGCCCCATAATCTTGTCGCTATCCTCAATTTTGGCGGTAAGCATAATAATAGGGAAGTAAAACTTTTCCCGAATTTTTTGGCAAAGTCGAAAACCATCAATATCCGGCAGCATAATATCAAGTATCGCTAAATCAATCTGCGACTGTTTGATACATTTCATCGCCTCTAACCCATTATAACATTTATATACTGAATAACCATCGTTACTCAAATACACTTCAAGCAGATCAACGATTTCTTTTTCGTCATCCACAATTAAAATCTTCTTGTTCATTGATCCTACACCTCATTTTCGGGTACGGCTTCCATTATGTCGCCAAAATCACACTCTAAGTATTCACATATATTCAACAGCACGGGAAGGGTAACATTTTCATTTTTTCCGAGTTTCGCAAATGTACTTTTGCTTGCCCCGACCGCTTCTCGTAATTGACTCTTTTTCATTTCCTTGTCAATCAGAAGTTTCCAAAGTTTGTTGTACCGTACTTTCATTTCCGCACCTCCACCCAAATATAGTTTGTATTATGGCACTTTGAGAGTGAAATTGCAATTATTAAGTCTGTATTTTGAAACTTTTAGTTTTCAAACCGGCGCAATATCTTTCTGATGTAATCCAACCGCCTGCAAAATGCAGGCGGCTTGTGTATTTTAATAGGCAGGTGCGCCGTAGCCAAGAATCTCGTAATAACCGATAGAATACTCATTGACTCGGCAACTGTCGCCGGAGTTGCCCTCGACCGTATAAACCTTGCCGTTTTCGACCTTTTAAACAATACCCGTATGGTCGGATAATCCATCCTGACCACTTTCGTCTGCCCAATCGAAGAAAATAATCATTCCGGGGGCAGGCTCGGCGCTGCCATCCAGCCATTGTCCACGATCCTTAAACCATTGTACTCCGTTGACACAGCCTGCATATTTGGGGATAACTCCAGCGTCGATATAGCCGCACTCGTTGGCACACCAAGATACAAAGCAAGCACACCATTCTACACGGGAGTTAAAACCGTACCACGACCAATACGGCTGACCGCCCACATTGCCAACCTGAGAGAGTGCAACGGTCACGATCTGTCCGTCGCCGCCTGTAATGCCGTAAAGCACCTGTGACCAAAGGGAATTGTTTTCATCCGCAAGCAGTTCAGCGAGGTAGCCTTTCTGTTCTTCGTTAAAACCATATTGCGCCGCCATTTCCTCGGCAGTCTTGTGGCTGACGGTAATATACAGATAGGTTTGTGTGACCGTGCTTTCAGTTTCCACGATATTACCGTGTCCGTCATCGGTTTCGGTAATAACTGTTTCGGTCTTGCTCTCTGTTCGGGAAGATATTTGATTCATCTCCCAAAAGATGTCTTTTAAGAGTTGCTTTTTGCCATCGTCCATTGTGGCAACCTCTTGGGGGTTATCTTGATCCGTATTCGTTTTTACAGAGTAAACGGCAAGCACCTCTTTCCAAACGGCTCTGCTGCCACTCATTTCAAGAACATCATAGGATACCGAGTTCTTTTCCTCTTGCAGCTTGGTATCGTATTCGGTATTGATTTCTTGCACAACGGTCTGCATACTCATTCCAGTGCCGGAATCTTCGCCTGAGAAGAAAATGCCAAATACTGAGCCGAGGATCATACCAATCAGGCAAATCACGATAATAACCAAAACCGCCACCCAGCCGCCTGCGGCGATAGTGGCAATCAAGGCTTTCGTTCCGGCAATAATCGCTTTAATGGCAAGTGCGGTCGCTTTGGCAATCGCCTTTACCGTAACCACGGCGGCTTTTGCCGCAGCCCTTGCCGCTTGTGCTGCTCTCTGTGCAGTTTTAACCGTAGCCTGCGCTGTTTTCTGCGCCGCCTTTGCTGTACGCTGGGCGGTCTTGACCGTCGTTTTAGCAGTACGCTCTGCGGTTTTCACAGTCTTTTGCGCCGTTTTCGCCGAGCCTTTCCCAACCGTTTTAATTGTTTTTTTACCCGTAGACCGAGCCGATTGCTTTACGGTCTTTTGAGTCTGCTCTGCGACCTTTACGCCTTTGTTTCGGGTAGTACGGATACCCTGCTTTTCAAGCGACTGTGCCGCCCGTTTTTCTTTGAAAGTCCTGATACCGTCTTTTGCCTTTGACACATTCTGCTTTGTCGCCTCAAAGCCTTTGCGACCTTGCTTGTCAAATTGGTGTACGGCTTCGTGGGAAACCCGGTCAATACCGCTTTCCATTCGGTTTGACGCATATTCTTCCGCACTGCTTTCCTGCGTATGGATAGCGTGTTCTGCCTTTTCCTTTGTCTGAATAAAGGCGTATTTCATACGCTGGGCGGCGACCGCTGATTTGTCTATTGTCTTAATACTGCCTTTGACCATATCTCTCGTTTTAATATCCGCCATAGAAAACCTCCTTTCCAAGCGTTTGTAACGCTTTTAATTCAAAAAAGAGGGGTAAAGGTACAAACACCTTACCCCTCAAAGTTCGGGTGCTGAAAACCCACTTAAAATCAGGCTTTTGCACACCCAATCAGCGTACATTCTCCGCAATTATTTTTCACTTTTTGCCACCTCCGGTACTGCCGGAGATGTTTTTTTCGCTACTATAACAAGCCTGCCGTTGGTACGGGAATATTCGCAAGTGGAAAGGGTAATCAGTTTATCGCCGTATTCCGCCGACACTCTGGTATCATACAGCGAAAGTTCCTTGCACTGATCCACAAACGCCGTAAATTCCTCCGGCGTATCTGCATTAGTAAAGTGATAGTATTTGAACGAGTCGGGACTGTCTGTATAGACAACTGTTTTGAAAACCGCAAGGATTTCATACTCGTTCTTCTCCGTTAGGGTGTTAAAGGTAATTATCTTGTGTTCCTCCCAAAAGTCTTTGCTCTTAAACTTTTCGAGGTGGGCGAACATTGAGCCGTCATTCATATGATGACCGTAAATCACAACATTGTCCGAGGGCGCTTGCACATCACAGTCCTCCTGCACATACGGACAGCCGTAATTGGAATATTCCTTGTCAAATCCCCGTCTTAAATATTACCTGAATCCGTGAACTTCACGGATTCAGGTAATATATAATATCTGTTTGCAATTTTTTGTTGTTTTTTCTGAAACAGCAAAAATCGAAAAACATGTTGCTGAGAACGGAATGAGCAGTAACAATGTCAAACGATCTCATCTATAAAATAAAATATCAGGAGTATACAGATATGGAATTGAAAAACAGAACTTTATCAAATTTCGCCGATCTTGTTCAAACCGGTGAATGCAAAAAATTCAAAGGCCGCCTGAAGGTAGGTGTGGATTTGGGTACAGCTAATACAGTTCTGGCAGTTGTAGACACTACCAACCGTCCGATTGCTGGCATATCCGCTCCCTCCCAGGCTATCAGAGACGGCGTGATCGTCAATTATTATGAATCTGTTCAGCTTGTTACACGGCTGAAGGCTGAACTTGAAGAAAAACTGAAAACTGAACTTCCTTACGCTGCAGCTGCAATCCCACCCGGAGTTTCCGAAGGAAGTTCAAAAAGTATTCAATATGTGCTGGAGGGTGCAGGTTTTGAGGTTTCCAATATCGTAGACGAACCCACCGCTGCAGCTGCTGTACTTAAGATTTCAGACGGCGCTGTAGTGGATGTAGGTGGAGGCACTACAGGAATCAGTATTCTCAAAGACGGCAAAGTAATCTACACAGACGATGAAGCTACCGGCGGCAGTCACATGACCATGATTGTAGCAGGGCACTATAACATCCCATACGAAGAAGCTGAAATTTTAAAAACAGATCGTTCAAAAGAAGCTGAAATTTTCCCTGTGATCAAAGCAACTGTAGAAAAAATGGCCACGATCACTCAGAAATTTCTCACAGGCTACCAGGTACCCGCTGTATATGTTGTAGGCGGTTCCGCAAGTTTTGAAGATTTCACAGGCGTATTTGAAAAAAAGCTTGGGCTACCTGTTTATCGTCCGGTACATCCTCTGCTGGTGACCCCACTGGGTATCGCTTATCACTGTGATCTTCCACCAGTCACACACAAAAAATAATCAAAACTTTTCATAAAATACTATATAAGGGGGTATTATACCATGAGAGAACTAAAAGCAACAAAAATCAATGCTGCAGATTTTGCACCATTTGGTACATTTTTCAGCATGACAGAGCCAGAAGGCTATCCATTACAGGGTGAAATACATAAATTTTATCCAGACCGTATTTCCGGTACCTGTATGGGATCCATTGGTTTTTCACCTATTGCAGTACATAAAGATGAACGCATCGTTAAAGCTGCTGAATATCACACAACTACCTGGGAAGGAATTGTTGCACTGGATGATGACATGATCATACATGTAGCACCGGCTTCTGCAGGCACACCTGTTCCGGAACTTACCAGAGCATTCATAGTTCCAAAAGGAACTATGGTGAAGATCAATGCTGCTATCTGGCATTTATGTCCTCTTCCTTTAAACAATGAAGTACTCCATGCCATGATCATTCTTCCGGAATGCACTTATGCAAATGACTGCACAGTAGTAGATTTTGAAGAAAAAGACTGGTTTAAGATTACTGTCTGATATACATAAATATCCCCGGAACTCCACTGTTTTTACATAAAGTTCCGGGGATATATTTTTATTGTCTGATTTTTACAATACACCCTGCTTCTGCATTTCGGCAGACACAGAAACATACTCTTTACTGTTTTCAAGATTTCCCAGCTTTTCTTCCCATGTAAGGTTTCGTTTAATCTTTGCAGGACTTCCCATCACCAGAGAACCGTCCGGTATCACTGTGTTCTTTGTCACAAGACTTCCTGCTCCTATGATACAATCCTTACCTATTCTGGCACCATCAAGAACAACCGCTCCCATTCCGATCAATGTACGGTCACCGATCATACATCCATGAAGCACTGCATTATGTCCAACTGTCACATTATTCCCAATATGTACCGGCATATTACGGCTTACATGAATCGTACAGTTTTCCTGAACATTAGATTCCTCACCGATCACGATCGGAGCATCATCGCCACGTATCACAGCATAATGAAGAACACAACTGTCACGCCCGATAGTTACATCTCCAATAACCACTGACTGCCTTGCAATTTTTGCATCTTCTGATATTTTTACACTCTTATAATCCATTTTCCGAAATACCTGCCTTCTTGATTTAATACTACCTTCACATCATTGTGAATTATATCCTCACATGACTGAAGTCACGTGCTTCCAGACGCTTTAGGCGTCAGACTAAATATCGGCGGATACGCCTGTAACTTAGGTTTGCGCAGATATGCGCTTTTTCCCATGCCAGATATGGCAGGTCCCCACATTACAGGTAGTCCGCTGTATATCTGCCTGCATCTATGCAGCCATTAAGAGTCCCATCTCAGAACTGAGTTCCCTTAGATCTGCATAAACACATGAGGTTCTACGCTTTACTGCAGGGACTTTTGCCTCCAGCAAAGACCTTTCCGTTGCCGGAAGGGGTTTTAAAAGTTCACGGATAAAATATCTGGCCCCGATATTATAAGAAGCTGACAAGTCACAGTTATATCTTTTTCCCGTCTGAAATGCGCAGAGGCTGTGATTTCTCCAGTCACGCAGGACCATCCCTGATCCATCATACGCAAGCCTGCTCGTATTCCATGCACAGATCCTGGATATGCGCATCCCTTTCCTGTGTGCCTGATGTTCACACCGTTTCTGGATATCCCGTTTTCTCCAAAGCTGCAGTTTCTGCCTCTTACTTCCCGATATCTTTCCGTTCATTTCCAGATACTCAAATACGATCACATCTGCATGATTCTCCCATGCATATTCTGCAACTGCCCCTGCGATCTTTCTGCTTAATTCTATATTCAGACGTCTGGTGTATGCCCACCTTTCCCCTGCCTGCGCAGATCCATGTTTCCTCTGGAATCTCCGGATTCGTCCCAGTGTGCGGTACATACGGTCTTTTTCACTGGGGAAGTCAATAAACTTTCTCCCCAGGACAGTTCCGTCTGCCCGCATGATGGTACAGACTGCATCCGTATTGATTCCCAGATCCACACTGCAGATAATCTGCTCTTTTACAGGTGTCTGAGGAAGCGTCACTTCTTCTATATAGGAAAAACGCAGGAAATATTTATGGTGTCTTTTTTCCAGTGTCGGGGCAGATGCCTTTTTCCCATACCAGTTCCTGCGCAGGTATTCCATATCCGTATGGCTTAAACACACACGGAACCATCTCCAGTCATGCCCGTCATACAGTTTCAGGTATGCCTCATCTTTTCCCTCTGTCCCTTCGCGGTACATCACATCCCGGTAAAAGACCGGCATGGCATGGTTTTCACAGGTAAAATTCGGTTTCCCGGAGAGTTCTCCCGCTGCCTCCCACTGTTCCATCCGGCTTTCATAGGACGATACACTTCCCAGTGCATGCTGGATGGCAGCTCTCCTGAGATAAGAAGGCATCTTCGGAAAACGGATGTCAAAACCAAAGTGGGCATGGTTCTTTTTCGTTGTATGAACCAAATGCTCTGCCGCGTTAAAACGTTTCTTTGCTTCCGGGATCATTTTCAGTTCTGCCCACACCTGTTCATAGATTTCCGTCAGATAGCTGACCGCCTGACGATAGATTTTCAGTGTCTGGCGGATTGGGATATTCTGTTTTCGTATTTCCACACCATAACTGGATACCGTCTGCATTTTCTTCTCCTCTGAACTGTTTTTTTATTTTGTGCTATGAACAAATTGTACCATAGATATCTCATTCTGTAAACATACGTTCTTTTTTTAACAAAAAAATTGCGCGTCTAACTCAACATAGTTAAATGAATTTTTAAATTCTACCTTGCAAGAGTAAATTCTATACCTGTAGAAATTACTTCTGCATGGATTTTTCCTTCTTCTTTTTATAAAATACTACTGCAGATGAT
>NZ_JAJCGT010000052.1:0-19192 GCF_020553185.1 Blautia sp. MSK18_10
GGTTTAGAGAGGGAGTCAGATGATGTCATAGTAGGCGAAAGCCGAAGGACTGAAAGTAAGCGCTTAATTGGTTCTTTCCATGCTTAGTTGAATTTAATGTGAAAAAGTTCTCCGAATAGCACTTTCGCTTTCAATAGTTCAAAACTGTTTCGACCATACATTACCCGTTTTATGACTTTGATTTTATTTACACTGCCTTCTGCTAAGCCATTATTATACGAATATATAATTCCATTTTTTACAGCAGTTATATCCTTTTTTATGCCGTTTATGAATGTTTGAAGTTCAGGGATATCATATTTTTGTGCTGCATTGATCCATTCATCTAATTTTGTAGGATTTTTAGAGAATATGACATTACAAAAGTCTTTGGTTAATGTATATAACTCACTCAATAAAGGATATTTTTTTAATACTTCCTGATACTGTTTGACAGTGATTGTGCCAATATCCTCGAGTTTTTTATAAACCAGCTGGCATAAGGATTTCCTTTGCACATATTCAGAATGCGGCTTTTCTGTTTCCTTCTGTTCATGCATTCGTGTTCTTTCTTTTTGCATAAACATTCGTAACGAAGCTACACTGCCAGTATATCCCTTTTTACAAATAATATCATGTATTTGGGGATACGTTAATCCCTGACTCCTGAGTTTTATTACCTCGTTCTCATATGGAGCTAATTTTCCTGGAATTCGAACATTATAGTGACCATTTGTAACTGAAAAATCAGGATTTAAATAATTTTGTATAGTCTTATGGGCACGGTGCATCTGAGATGCAATCTGCTCAATCGGATATCCTGCCAAAGCCATTTCTCTTGCTTCTTTTATTTCCTGTTCTTTTTGTTTTATTGCCAGCTGGTGTTGCCGTTCCCTGGCAATTTCCTTGCTTTCTGGAATCTGGTCTTCTGGAATTGCAAGATATTTTTGGATTGTTTTAGGTGATGAATGTAACAATAATGCTATATCCGATATGGTCAGTCCTTCCCTGCGTTTTTCATGGGCGAATTTTATACGCAATGACCGGTTTGCAGTGTTATATAATGCTTTCATTTCATCCGTAACGCTTTCTGTTAATGGTATTTCAACCCTTGCAGGAAACTCACGAAATATATATTTACAGATAACTTCCGAAAGTCCCTTTATCAAGTGAAAATGGTCACTAATCTGTATGACATCAGGATGAGAATTTGTAGCAGCGGATGCGTATGTAATGGCTCCATCCCTTGAAATAACTTCAATATTGTGAAACGTTTTCAGCCAGTTGCAGACAACATTTGTATCTCTTGACGGAATCATATCAACAATCCGATGATTTTCCAAATTTATCATAACTGTTCCATAAGAAAATCTTTTACGGAGAGCAAAGTCATCCACACATACCATTTTTACAGAAGATTTATCCACAATGGATGGCATTTTTTTTAAGCAGATCACAGATGCTGCTTTTGCAAACTGAAATATTTTCGCTTTTTAAAAGTTTAGAAGCATTCAACGAGCTTAGTTGGGATGATGTATATAAAACATTTTGGATTAACCTGTTCGTTTTTTTCGATTTAGCAGCCACAAATGGATGTTTCTCGGAAAAAGTTTTATGAGAACAGTCCAGATTCATACATCGCATTTTCCTGGTATCTACCAACAGAATGACCTTTTTTCCTTGCATAGGAAGATCTTGAATTTCTCTTTCATAAATAGAATGAACTTTAGATGTTTTTCTTCCACAAAACGGACATTCTAATTCAGCTATTGTTGATGCAATATGAAAAATCACTTTATCTTCTTTTATGCGATATTGTATTAATTCATAGGCTGGGTCAAGTAACTTAATAAATTCGTCCATATAAATATCCCTCTTGGTAAATATATTTTGAATGTATTATATAACTTTAACACATCAATTTCAACTAAGTGCGGAAAGAACCAATTAAGCGCTTACTTCTACAGGGCTTCGTTTCTTTACAGTGTACGGTCCGGCAGGACGTCCGGATATGGCGTATTTTGGATTCACAGATAAGCTTCGCAATAATGAAACTATCCGGATTTTCAATTATGGAAACTGCAAGCGTGATTTTACATATGTGGATGATATTGTAGAGGGTGTGAAGCGTGTGATGCAGGCGGCTCCTGAGAAGAAAGTGGGAGAGGATGGTCTGCCTGTTCCGCCGTATGCAGTCTATAATATTGGCAACAGTCATCCTGAGAATCTGCTGGAGTTTGTGGATATTTTGCAGCAGGAACTGATCCGTGCGGGAGTTCTTCCGGAGGATTATGATTTTGAGGCACATAAGGAATTGGTTCCCATGCAGCCGGGGGATGTGCCGGTGACTTATGCGGATACCACTGCGCTGGAGGAGGATTTTGGTTTCAGGCCATCTACTTCCCTGCGTGAGGGATTGAGAAAATTTGCCGGATGGTACAGAGAATTTTATATGTAGAAGGAGTTTTACGATATGAAGATAGCAGTAGCAGGTACAGGATATGTTGGTTTGTCGATTGCGACACTTTTATCACAGCATCATGAGGTGATGGCTGTGGATATTGTTCCGGAGAAGGTGGATCTGATTAATCAGAGGAAGTCTCCAATCTAGGATGAGTATATTGAGAAATATCTGGCTGAGAAGGATTTGGATCTTACAGCTACTCTGGATGCGGAGGCAGCATATAAGGATGCGGATTTCGTGGTGATCGCGGCACCTACCAATTATGACAGCAAGAAAAATTTCTTTGACACTTCTGCAGTGGAGGCGGTTATTCAGCTGGTGATCCGGTATAATCCGGATGCGGTAATGGTCATCAAGTCTACGATCCCGGTTGGTTTTACAGCCAGTGTGAGAGCGAAATATCACTGTGACAATATTATTTTCAGCCCGGAGTTTCTGCGTGAATCGAAGGCCTTGTATGACAACTTATATCCATCGAGGATTATCGTTGGTACAGATGTGGAGAATGCAAGGCTTGTAAAAGCTGCCAATACTTTTGCAGGGCTTTTGCAGGAAGGGGCGATCAAGGAGGATATTGATACCCTTATCATGGGATTTACTGAGGCTGAGGCTGTTAAGTTATTTGCCAATACATATCTGGCATTGCGTGTTTCCTATTTCAATGAGCTGGATACTTATGCGGAGATGAAGGGGCTGAACACACAGCAGATCATTAATGGTGTATGTCTGGATCCGCGTATTGGTTCACATTATAATAATCCTTCCTTTGGATATGGTGGATATTGTCTGCCGAAAGATACCAAGCAGCTTCTGGCTAATTATGCAGATGTACCGCAGAATATGATGTCTGCCATTGTAGAATCTAACAGAACACGTAAGGATTATATTGCAGAGCGTGTGCTGGAACTGGCCGGGGCTTATGAAGCGAATGATGTTTATGATGCATCTAAGGAGAAGGAAGTTGTTGTGGGTGTTTACCGCCTTACTATGAAATCCAATTCCGATAATTTCCGCCAGTCATCTATTCAGGGTGTTATGAAGCGTATTAAGGCCAAGGGAGCTACAGTGGTTATTTATGAGTCGACACTTGAGGATGGCAGTACATTCTTTGGAAGCAGGGTTGTAAATGATCTGGAGAAGTTTAAGGAAATGAGCCAGGCGATCATTGCAAACAGATATGATAAGAGCCTGGATGATGTAAAGGATAAGGTGTATACTAGGGATATCTTTTACAGAGACTGACGGGAAATAAGGGGATAGATAGTGGATATTTATCAGATTATTGTTACACATAACAGGAGCTGGACGATCAGGGAAATTATTGCTTTTGCAGTGGTTTTCCTGATTGCTGCATTTCTGGCGGCAGTATTATTAAAACAGCATAAAATAGTGGTCATGCAGGCGGTCTGTGGGCTGCTGCTTCTGACGTTTCTGGCGATTGTATTTGGTTCTACTGTTTTTACGAGGACTACGGGGATCAGGCAGTATCAGTTGGAGGTGTTCTGGTCGTGGAAGGAAATACTGGGGATTGGTAAATGTGGTAGATTGGGAAGCACTGCGGAGGGTAGCTTATTGCAGGAGAATCTGTTGAATATTCTGCTGCTTTTTCCGGCAGGGATTTTATTGCCGGGGGTGACAGGCAGGAAACTGAAATGGTGGATGGGATTGCTTGTGGGGATTACGGTATCATCTGCTATTGAGATCAGCCAGCTTTGGCTTTGCAGGGGATTGTTTGAGTTTGATGATATTATCCATAATAGTCTGGGGTGTATGCTGGGATGTTTGTTGGGGAATAGATTGTTAATGCTGTCGGGGAGAAAAGAATAGGGTAGATAAGTTCATAATATTCACGGAAAAAGTTGAGGTTTACGTGACTGACAGTCATCTATTCAGGGTGTCAGAAAACTATCGGAACTCAGGACAGATTCTTGTAATCAATATTTGAATATGGTATGATAAACGGGAGCAATAGGTGAGAGATGGTTCAATGATGCCTGTTGAGGGTTTTGTTGAGGTAATGTTTTAAGGCATTTCTGTGAAGGTTGTGAATTCATAGGGATGCTTTATGTATAATAGTATTTATTGATGATATTATGGAGAACAGGATGGAGAGAGGAATCGTGGCATTTATCTGCTCCGAGAATGAAATTAATTAGATTTTGGACTTTTTTGATGAAGTAGTGAAAATAATCAAAGGTGAAGATGCATGTATAATAATGAGCGAGTAATTATTGATACGCGAAAATATGATATAGACGAAATGCTTTTTCGGTATAAGCAAGGTAAAATTATATTTTATGAAAAAAAGTGTGCTACATGGAAGCGACGGGAAAAAGTAGTTCAAGACATAATAAAAGCTTTATTGAGAGGTATTCCATTTCCGCCGGTGTATGCATCAGAACTTCAGACGGGTGAACTTTTGATATTGGATAAGAGTGATAAGCTTCGTTTTTTGTTGGAATATCTTGCTCATGGAGATGTTTTAAATGATGATAAAAATGTTGATTATGACAGGTATTGGGAACGAACAATTCTATATTCGACAGCCATGTTATATGTAATTGATTATATGAATCCCAGATATATGCATATGCAAGTTGGTAAGTTTGTCGAAGAATGGACTGCGATGCAGGAGCAAAGCGTGTGGAATGTACTGTATCATGGGGATGATATAAATATTTTGAAATATATGATAAAAGAAGCGCGGCATTACAGATTTACAAAATTAAATTTACAGTATTATCTGATGCATTATCTGATGGTTGATTTTGTAGTGTGTGATTTGTCAAATGAATTTGAATATGAACGTTTTGATAGATTTCAATTATTGGAAAAAACTCTGAATAAACTGGAGTATAAGAGTAGAAAGGATTTGAAGAATCTGTCCAATGAATTTAACAGGATTTATTTTGGAATTTATCAAAATTTATTTTTTAAAAACAAAAATACAGAAGAGAAAATGAAATATTTGTGTTTTATGTATATATATGAAAAGATTTATAATAAGTCTGATATTTATGCTGTGTTTAATTTAAAAGATACCCAAAATAGAATAGAAAATTGGGATATGAGTTATAAGAGCATCAGGGATATGGTTAAATTTATTGAAAAAGGAAATAGGATTTATGATTAAAAAAATTGATATTAAGGGTTTTAAATCTTTTGATTCTGTATCACTTGAACTAAATAATTTTACATTACTTGCCGGACGTAATTCAATGGGAAAGACGAGTGTTATACAGGCTGTTTTTGCAATGCTGCAGGATGGAAATAATCCATTTCGTGGGGAGTATATGAACATTGGCAGTGTGAATGAACTGTTAAATGCAATAGTGAGAAGCAGTGAAATAGAATTTAATATGGAATATGAATACGATGGAAAGATAGACAGAGTATCTAAAAAAATAACTAAGCAGGGAACAGACTCAGAAGGAAAAACGGAGAAAAAAATAAAATTAATTTACTGTTCTTCTGATAGAATTGGAGTAAAGGATACTTATGAGAAGTATCTTGGAGATGAAATTGTAATTGGTAAGAATTGCGATTATGTATTTCATTATTTAAATGCATATGATGAAATGGAACTGGATAAAGACAGGGACTTTGTATATGATTCAAAATCAAAACTAACTTTTGGAGGACAGGTGAACTTCTGGCTGAATAAGATTATGGGATATCAGGTTAAAGCCAGAGAGATAGAAAAGACAGAGTTTATTCAGGTGTTATACAGGAATGAGAAAGTTTTATTTGAAATGCGTCCGAAGAATGTTGGTACTGGTGTGACATATATAACGGAGCTGATTATCGCAGCACTAGCATGTAAAGAAGGTGATTTACTGATTATAGAAAATCCTGAAATTCATCTGCATCCGTCAGGACAATCGGAACTAGTTGAATTTCTTGCTTTTCTTGCTCAGTGTGGAGTACAGATTATTGTTGAGACACATAGTGACCATATATATAATGGAATTAGAAAAAGTATACGTCTGGATCAGATAGATTCTGATAAAGTCAATATATATTCATTTACTCAGGACACAAAAGGGTGTAGTATTCCGATAAAAATACCAGTTAATGGAGATGGAAAGGCTTTGAATAATGCAGAAGGCTTTTTTGATCAGATAGACAAAGATTTAAATGTCATTTTAGGGTGGTAATATGGATTTTCTGTTGAATGAACTGTCTCTGTGTGGACAATTTAAAGACACTGATTCTTTTTTAAAATCACTGGCCTGTATGGTTAAGTGTATAGAATTAATCCATCAAAATGGTGGTGCTGATATGCAGATATATAAAACTATGGATTTTTATAACTGCAATGTGACAGAAACTGTGAAATTGTGTCAAATGAAAAATTATGGAGTTTCGGATGAACTGTTAAAGTTTAAAATAAAATTGGATAATGAAATTTATGAGGAGCCTATGTGGGATAGAAATCCGTTTCATGATATAGAGCAAAAATTTGAATGGAATGGTCAAGATGTTTCTGCAACTTCATTGGCAGAAGCTGTGGTGAGAAGGGGAACTCTGTTATCGTTTTGTATGGACATATTTAAGGATTGTGAATTGTCTGTTTATAATAATGAAAAAGAATGTTCTATAATATCCGTACATAGTCCTCAATATTTAGTAGAAAAACATAGAAATATTTTGAACATTGACAGAAAAACATTTTTGCAGATCAGGTATGAGGGCAGTCGCATTGACTGTAGTTTATTGGAGACAAAGTATGGTCCGGAATATTTGGAAAAAAATGAGTTCCGGGAACTCATTTCCACATTAGATAAATTTATACAACATAATTCATGGGAAACAATCGCAGTAGATGATGGTTTGGAGTATAAAAAATATACGCCGGGAAGTGAAAATGAAAATTGGTTTTCTGGAAGGAAATATAAGGGAAAAACGATTATGAAGTTTAGATTTAGCAGTGTACTGAGATGCTTTGGATATCGTAAGGAAGACAGATTTCGAATTTTGAGAATTGAACGTGATCATAAAATAAGTGATCATGGATGATTAAATGTGAACTTCCAGAAAAAACTTCTCTAAACAAATCAAAGATAAAAAAGGGGAAAGTGGGATAAGGTTTGAAGATTACAGACACATGTATAGAAGAATTTCCTGTAGGATTTATAGGAGAAAATACGTTTATATGTGGTATCGGGGTAATATTACAGAGTATTGCGTAGACAGAGCTTGGCGAACTTGATGCGGAGAATAATACGATATTGGTGATATATGTCGGATTTTATATGGATGGGATTAAAAAAATGTGATATTGACGGATGCCAAGGTCAGGCTCTATAAGAGTTAGTAGTGAAAGCTTTACAAAAAAATTATAAAGCGTGAGAATATACTAATAAAGTGAAGATTGGTGGAAAATACATGGGGATTATTGAAGAGTTTGTACAACACTATAAAAAAGAATATGATTTTTATGAAATGGTAAGTAAACTGGTAGCTCAGCAAATGGAGAGTAGTCTGCATGAGGCAGGAATCAGGGCTATTGTTACATATCGTGCAAAAAATCCAGAGCGTTTGTTAGCAAAATTATATCAGCGAAATGAAGAGCGTGATAGTAAATATTCGAGTTTGGATGATATTTATTCAGATATTTGCGATTTGTCAGGAGTTCGTGTGGCATTGTACTTTCCAAAAGACCGTGATAAAGCTGGAGATATAATAAGGGAAAATTTTACTCTTCTTGAAGAACCTAAATTATTCCCGAAAGAGAAAGAAACACCGAATTATAATAAACGGTTTTCTGGTTATTGGGCAAGACATTATAGAGTTCAACTAAAAGACAATTCCTTACAGGATACTCAAAAAAGATATGTAAATTCAAAAACCGAAATACAGGTTGCATCTGTCTTAATGCATGCATGGTCAGAGGTTGAACATGATTTAGTATATAAGCCACTGAATGGAACTCTGTCAGAAGAGGAATTGGCAATCCTGGATGAATTAAACGGACTGGTTCTGGCGGGAGAAATAGCACTTGAACGTTTGCAGATTGCAGGAACAGCTCGAATTCTTAAAGAAAAAATGTTTAATAATCAATATGATTTGGCGTCTTATCTTTATGACAAATATGGAGATAAGCTTAAAAATAAAAGACAGCAATTAGGAAATGTAGAGCTATTATTCAGACTAATGAAGCAATGCGATGTAAATACTTCCTCTGATTTAGCTCCATATTTAACTCCATTAACATTTAATGAAGATGTAAGATCGTTATGTGATCAGATTTCAGATAATATAATAATGGGAAATGATAAACGTTATATGATATATTCTAAATTGAAATCTTCAGATCTAAGTTCAGACATTGAATTAAGAGAAGCGATGGGAGAATTTATGGTACAATGGATTCATTTAGAGGAACTTGTATCAAAATTAACAGTAAATCAGAACATAAGAACGCGTTCACCTTTTAGTGTAAATAATTTAAAGCGTATTTTTCCAGATAGTGAGTTGAAAAAAGTTCTTGAATTAAGAAGATATCGAAATTTGATGGTGCATGGAGTAGAATTTCCACCTGTTGATCAAATAAAATATATGACAAATGAGGTTGAGAGAGTATGTAAATATTTAGAAAACAAGAAAAAAATGTAATTGGTTTTAAGTAGAATTATTACTGAAAGGATATATGTTATATGCCAAATTTAGACGAATTATCATTAAGAAAAATAATAGGTTTGATCTTGGATTTTTATAAAGATCCTTGTGGATATTTAGAAGACGAAGTTGAGAACTATCCAGAAGTAGAGGAATTTGTAATAGAAGGGTATGCTGTTTTGAAAGGAGAAAGATATAAATTATCGGAAACAGGAGAGCAGTTTTTACATAAATATATTAAGGATATTTCTGAAAAATTCATTCAATACATAAGAGAACAAAATTACAGATTGTCATTTCCTGAAATTGCAAGTTGGTTTTATGAAGAATATAATTTGGAATCTATAGAAGATGGCGAAGATATAGCTGATTATATATGTAAAAATCTAGACCATTATGGATATGCTTATGGAATAGTCTATAATTCAAGCGAAGGAGAGGTATATCAATTTCATGTTGTATAGTAAGATCCTTAACTTCCTGAAAAAGTAACACTCAAAAAATGGCAGGTTGTAAAAAGCCTTGAAAAATAGGGATTTTCAGTGTGAATTTCCAGTAATTTTTCAGCCTAAAGAAAAAAGAGCGAAATAAAATCATAAAAAATCCCGGTTTTCTGCGCTTTTCCATTGCAGACAGTCGAGAAATATAGTACAATTATTTTAGGTGGATAACCGCCTAAAAGGAGGCGCTATGTATCTGGATTTTTTAGTGAAAGTACCAACCGTAAAAGGCAAGATCACACGAAGAAAAAAGTCAAATGTTGTATATATAGAGTATGAGTATGACCGGGTTTATGATCCATCCCGGAAGTATACTTTTCCCAAAAGAGTAACAATCGGAAAACTGTCAGATACAGATCCGGAATTCATGAAACCGAATCAAAATTTCCTGAAATATTTCCCTGATGCAGAGCTTCCGGAAAGCAAAAGTAGGACTTCCAGAAGCAGCTGTCTCAGGGTAGGAGCATACTTTGTACTGCGTAAGATTATAGAAGAATGCAGCTTGAACGATATCCTTGGAAAGTATTTTAGATCGCGTGATATAGGGCTGTTTTTAGATCTGGCGGTTTATTCAATCATAGCAGAAAATAATGCAGCACAGTATTATCCGGATTATACATATGACCATCCGCTTTTTACGGAAAAGATGAAACAATACAGTGATTCAACCGTATCAGATTTTCTGAATTCAGTAACAGATGACCAGAGTACAGGCTTTCTGAATACATGGAATGAGTCACGGAATTACCGCGAAAAGATCTATATTTCTTATGATTCAACGAATAAAAACTGTCAGGCCGGAGATATAGAAATGGTCGAATTTGGGCATCCGAAAGTAGATATGGGAGAGCCGGTATTTAATTATGCAGTTGCGTATGACACTCATAATCAGGAACCATTATTTTATGAAAAATATCCAGGAAGTCTGAATGATATCTCCCAGCTTCAGTTCATGCTGGATAAAGCATCCGGATATGGTTATAAGAAGATCGGCTTCATTCTGGACAGAGGTTATTTCAGCTGCGAGAATATACAATATATGGACAAATGTGGGTATAGTTTTGTTATCATGGTGAAAGGGATGTCTGCCCTTGTGAATGAACTGATCCTGGAAAATAAAGGGACATTTGAAAATAAGCGAGTAAACAATATCTATGAATATGGAGTTTACGGAAAGACAATACGGCACAAACTGTATGCAAGTGATAAAAAAGAGCGTTATTTTCATTTGTATCATAGCATTTCAAAAGAAAGCGCAGAACGGATAGAGATTGAAAAACGGATCAACCAGATGACGCAGTATCTGAAAAAGCACCAGAATAAGGTAAAGGAATTCGGTCCTGGATTTGAGAAGTATTTTAACCTTCATTATGATGAAAAGAGCCAGGCTTTTATACTACCGGAAGAACGGTGCAGTGTGGTAGAAAGAGAACTGAATCTGGCAGGATATTTTTGTATCGTTACATCGGAAAAGATGAGTGCGAA
Source organism: Blautia sp. MSK18_10 (assembly GCF_020553185.1). Lineage (NCBI taxonomy): Bacteria > Bacillati > Bacillota > Clostridia > Lachnospirales > Lachnospiraceae > Blautia > Blautia sp. MSK18_10. Next base: position 11,050 of record NZ_JAJCGT010000052.1, read on the forward strand.
AGAAGCAATCGAACTGTATAAGAGCAGGGATGTATCGGAGAAACTATTCCGCGGAGACAAATCATATCTGGGGAATAAGAGCATCCGGGTGTATTCAGAAGAATCAGCAAGAGCGAAGATATTTGTTGAATTTGTAGCCATGATAGTGCGCTGCAAGATGTATATAAAACTAAAAGGAGAAATGAAAAAACTGGATAAGAAACTGAACTATATGACTGTACCGGCGGCAATAAAAGAGCTGGAAAAAATAGAAATGGTACGTCAGTTAGACAATATATACCGTCTGGATCATGCAGTAACAGCGAACCAGAAAGTAATATTGAAAGCCTTTGGACTGGATGCGAATAGTATAAAATACTTTGCATCAAAGCTGAGTAAGGAACTGAAAGAAGCAGAATAAGGAATGACTATTCCACATATATCGTTACTGTGATAAAATGTAAGAAAATATGTATCAACATATGAAAAACGGAGGAGAGAGAGTTATGTTCGATACCATTCATCATATTGCAATTATTGGAAGCGATTATGAAAAATCAAAACATTTTTATGTGGATCTGCTTGGATTTAAGGTGATCAGAGAGAATTATCGAAAAGAACGTGATGATTACAAGATTGATCTGGCATGTGGGCCGCAGGAAATAGAACTTTTTATCATAAAAAATGCTCCAGCTCGTGTAAATTATCCAGAAGCATTGGGATTACGCCATCTGGCATTTAAAGTTGAGAATGTAGATGATACAGTAAAAGCATTGAATGGGAAAGGAATTGAAACAGAGCCGGTACGTTTGGATGATTACACAGGAAAGAAAATGACATTTTTCCATGATCCGGATGGACTTCCATTGGAAATTCATGAGTAGAAAATAGCATAAAGTAGAAAAAGACAGATGCAGATAAGAGATATTCCCACATCTGTCTTTTTTTGTGCAGATTATCCTGAAAGCAGAATTCTTTTATGAAAAATCACCTCATAATCTTTCTGTGAAAAAAAACAAAATAAAAAATCTAAAACGATTTTATCCAAAGTAGCTTGATAGAATGAACTCATCAAATGAAAGAGACAAAACAAATTAGTTTTTTTACAGAAAGATAGATTATTTTACAAGAAAGATAATTCTTTTACAGGAGGAGAAAAATCATGGATAAAAAAAGAGAATTTTATGACTGCCTGCTTAATACGGCCCCGGTACTCAAGGAGAGTCAGACATTTTATATGTCTATGCAAAGAGAGGGAATAGTGGGGCTGCGCAGGCAGTTTCGGTTTCAGAACAGTTCCTGCACACAACAAAAAGATCTGGATGCTCCGTATGTTACATCCGTCAGGGAATTTCTGGAGAAAGAAAGTAACAGAAAAAAAAGCACACTGTTCCTTGTGTCTGACAGAGAGAAAACAGCGGTCAAAGCAGCCACATGCTTATGGAACATGAAACGAAACATCGAAAAAGAAACGTCAGAAGAAAATAAGATGTATGACTATGATGAAGATGATGAATATGCACAGGAATTGGAAGAGTTCGAACGGGCTGATGATACAGAGGAGATTTATTTCTCAGATATCGTAGCAGATTTGAAAGAACAGGAAAACTCAGAACAGGAAGAAATGGGAGGTTGTGAAATGATTGATTTTACAGAACAGTATAAGGTTCCGGCAGGAATGCCGGTAAATTACATAAAAGCGGTTGAGGGATTACAAGGAGATGAAACGCTGCTGTTTATGGGGCTTGATGATGGAGTAGATGTACGGGAGAAATTAAGATGTATTGAAATTGCGAATGCAGAAATGAAATGTATCTGGATTATGCCACAGCAGCGGGAAGAACCATGGGTACTTTCCGCACAGATCAGAGATGATGCAGAAGTTTTGATTCTGAAAGAGATAACACTCTCTTACTATGAAAAACTGGCAGAAATGCTGCTGCAGCAGACAGGTTATCGTCTAGAGAAAGAGCTGAGCCTCAAGGAACTCGTTAACCGAATTTACGCGAGGATAGGAGACGAAATTGATGAAGAGTGTATCGCGTGGTTTCTGGATAAAGCGGCAGAAGAATCGCAGGACAGCCGCAAAATTTTACGCCCCGGAGATTTCAGACAGCTTGATCTGAATAAACCATCTGCCATAAGCCGTCTGCAGACAATGACAGGCCTGAAAGATATGAAGAGAATGGCTCTTGAATATCAGGCAATATTTGCAGAACAGCTAAGGAATCCGAAGCTGAGAAAGCTCCATAATAACATGATATTCTATGGAAACCCGGGAACCGGAAAAACTACTTGTGGAGAAATCATGGCGCAGCTGCTTCTGGAGAACGGTGTAAGCAATGGTGTTTTTGTCTCCTGCTTGGCTAAGTTACTGTGAATGGAGTGAACAGTAACGTCTTTTTGACGTAAAATTGTTTATAACAGTAAAAATGTTTAACAAAATCTGTTAAAATGCTATAATGCAGATATGAAAAAGATAATCTTGAGAAAATCCATAATGTATGATAAAAGGATTGCTATAAACTGGTACTGTGAAAATACGACAGAATAGGAGTAAAAAAATGTTATATATAGGAAATCACACAAGCTCATCCCGGGGATATCTTGCAATGGGGAAGCAGATGCTGGCAAATGGCGGTAACACATTTGCATTTTTTACCAGAAATCCAAGAGGAGGGAAAGCCAAAGACATTGATCCGCAGGATGTGCAGGCATTTGGGCAGCTGGCAGAAGAGAATCATTTTGGAAAGCTGGTGGCTCATGCGCCTTACACTATGAACTGCTGCGCTGCCAAAGAAAACCTCAGGGATTTTGCCAGAGAAATCATGGCAGATGATCTGAGACGTCTGGAAATGACACCGGGAAATTATTACAATTTTCATCCGGGCAGTCACGTAGGACAGGGTGCAGAAGTAGGAATCAGTAAAATTGCAGAAATTCTCAATGAAGTGCTGACAAAAGATCAGAGTACGATTGTACTTCTGGAAACTATGTCAGGAAAGGGCACAGAAGTAGGAAGAAATTTCGAAGAACTTCGTCAGATCATTGACAGGGTGGAGTTAAAAGATAAATTAGGTGTTTGTCTGGATACCTGTCATGTCTGGGATGGTGGATATGATATTGTAAACGATCTTGACAGCGTATTTGAAGAATTTGACCGGATAATAGGTCTGGACAGACTAAAAGCCATCCATTTAAATGACAGCATGAATCCCCTTGGCAGCCATAAGGACCGCCATGCCAGAATCGGAGAAGGTGAAATAGGACTGGAGGCACTTGTCCGCGTGATCAATCATCCTGCCACAGAGGGAATTCCGTTTATTCTGGAGACACCAAATGACGATGAGGGATGGACTCATGAGATTGCGTTGCTCAGAAATGAGTATAAACAGAAATGAGTATAAATATATCTGTCCGAGTCAGGAAGATAAATTGGGGCGTGCTGACAAGTTGTAAGTGCAAATCAAAAGAGTAGGAGTGAGATCAAAAGGAAGGAATGCAGGAAAGATCAGAGATGCAGCAAAGACAAGGATATCAGGCAGTAGAGAAGCTGAGAAAAACACTGGACGAGAAGTATCTGTGGGAGGTTATTTTACTCTATGCAGGTGAGAGTTTCAAAACCTATACAGGGCTTCCGTTCACTTATGAAGTAAGAAAGGGGCGGAATGGAGACTACACAAGGGAATTGTGGATCGACCGTAGGGAGAACAGTAAGAGTCTGGCGTTAAGTTCAGTGCTGCTGGCATTGAGAAACATAAAGAAGGTGGGAGCTGTGGTTGACAGACCCAAAGCTCTGGGCGACATCCGCGGAGTGAGTTATATCTATGGAATGTTCTACTGCTTTGGGCTGATCGATGTGCCGGATACAGCCAGGCAGAAGATGAAGTGTCTGTGAAAGCAGTATGCGAGAGTGCTGTCAGATAGTATGTTGTCAGATTGTAGCTTTTGGGGTTACTTTATCTGTGCTTGTATGATAAATTTTATTATGTATTATGCATGATTATTATATGTGAATTTCACATGATATGTTTTTTAGGAGGAAAGGTATGAATAAGAAGAAAAACGTGGATTCCGGGAGAAAGTCTGCAAGACCGGATTACATTCAGAAAACAATATCACAGAAAAGTTCAGGAAAACGCAGTGGAAAAGTTTTCTTCCCCAAAACCCTCATAAAGACTGGGGGGATTATAATTTTTGTACTTCTGCTTGGGTTTGCAGGAAACAAGTTTTTCCTGTCTGTCAGCAAAACAGACAGCGGGAAGGTGAAGGCCGTATCAGCTTCAGGTGCAGATGAGGAAAAAGAAGGCAGGATAATCGAAAAAACTAAAAAAACTAAAGAAATTAAAGAAACCAAAGATGTGGTTGAAATGAAAAAGACTAAAGAGATTAATTTTCAGCCTCATTGTGTGGATTCTACAAAACCGGAAAATCTGATCAGCTATACTAATATTGAGGTGGATGGAAACGTACTTGAAAATATTGGAGATTATAAGGCTGATGGTGATATTTCCTTTAATATAGGACAGGATTATACAGATGTGGATGGGATCGTCACATTTCGCGGAAACAGTTTTCGCGATACCCCTTCCCATGGTTATGCAGATATGACTGATTTCAGGCTGAACAAACTATGGTCTGCAGATACAGGTTCTCTTTCTTCGGGCAGTGCAGTCTGGACAGGAAGTGGCTGGACAGGACAGCCGCTTATGATGAAATGGTCAAAAGAAGTTAAAGCACATATGAATATGACAGAGAAAGCAAAGGCAGATGATGAACTGGTTGAGGTGATTTATGCCTGTATGGATGGATATGTGTATTTTCTGGATCTGAGAACGGGAGAAAAGACACGTGACCCATTATATCTGGGATATACTTTTAAGGGTGCGGGTGCCCTTGATCCGAGAGGATATCCGATTATGTATGTTGGCGCCGGATATAACAGCAACGAAGGAACTGCAAAGGTATTTGTAGTAAACTTGCTGGATTGTAGTGTTATGTATACTTTTGGAGACAATGATGAGTTTTCACTCAGAGGAAGTCTGAGCTTTTTTGACGGATCAGCACTTGTGGATGCAGAGACAGATACCCTGATCTATCCGGGAGAGAACGGAATCCTGTATCTGATCAGGCTGAATACAAAATATGATCTGAACAGTGGGACTTTATCCATTGATCCGGGCAGAACTGTAAAATGGCGCTACTATGGAACAAGAAGCAGTACAGAGTCTTTCTGGCTTGGAATGGAAGACAGTGCGGCAATCTATAAAGGCTATATATTTATGACCGATAATGGGGGAAATCTTATGTGTCTGGATCTGAACACTCTTCAGCTGGTATGGGTTCAGGATACATTGGATGATTCTAATTCAACGCCTGTTCTGGAAATCGAAAAAGGACATCTGTATCTGTATGTAAGTACTTCCTTCCGCCTTGGATGGAGAAGTTATGACACAGCCACTGTCCCTGTCTGGAAGATTGATGCAGAAACCGGCGAGATCGTGTGGCATACAGATTATGAATGTACTACTGATGACGGTGTCTCCGGTGGAGTCCAGTCTACGATTGCCTGTGGAAAGAACAGCCTTGCTGATTATATATATGTGACAGTGGCAAAGACCTCTGACAATGCATCGGGAGTTCTTGCCTGTCTGAGAAAATCTGACGGATCTAAAGCATGGGAGGATTCTTCCTCATATGCCTGGTCTTCTCCGGTGTGCGTTTATAACAAAGACGGATCAGGAAAGGTTCTTTATTGCAACAGTACAGGTGATATCTGCCTTCTTGATGGTAAAACAGGTAAACAGGAAGATGTATTATCTGTCAGCGAGGGTGTGATAGAGGCTTCCCCGGCTGTCTACGATAACTATGCGGTTGTAGGCACCAGGGACTGTAAAATATGGGGAATCAGGCTGCAGTAAATATGAATATAGTAAAGATGAATACAGTTTATGCGAATACAGTCTATGCGAATACAGTCTATATGAATGCAATCTATGCGAATACAATCTGTATGAATACAGTTTGTATAGAATGATTCATGGTTCTATTGTGACGACAATTAAGAAATTTAGACGCAAGATTGTTCAAGAATCAACTTGTTGGCACAATATGTTAATATGGTGGTGTTGCTGCTGCCTATAGTAATTTTGTTTAACCAAATCAAGCAAGTCCCCTGATTTAATTGCCAAAAGCAATAAGCAGTGGGTGGGGGACTTGCTTATAACCTGTTTTCCTGTTTATATTCACATCCGTTAACTGATGACTATAAATCTAAAGAATTCAAAATAAGTCAATGAAATTATGAAGTTGGTTTGACTTAAAATCATAAAACTTCCAATCAAGTCAAGCATTCCTTTGAGATGAGATGACTTAAAATCACAAAACTTCCAATCAAGTCAAGCATTCCTTTGAGATGAGATGACTTAAAATCACAAAACTTCTAATCAAGTCAAGCATTCCTTTGAGATGAGATGACTTAAAATCACAAAACTTCTAATCAAGTCAAGCATTCCTTTGAGATGAGATGACTTAAAATCACAAAACTTCTAATTAAGTCAAGCATTCCTTTGAGATGAGATGACTTAAAATCACAAAACTTCTAATTAAGTCAAGCATTCCTTTGAGATGAGATGACTTAAAATCACAAAACTTCTAATCAAGTCAAGCATTCCTTTGAGATGAGATGACTTAAAATCACAAAACTTCTAATTAAGTCAAGCATTCCTTTGAGATGAGATGACTTAAAATCACAAAACTTCTAATTAAGTCAAGTACTTCCCTGAGATGAGATGACTTAAAATCACAAAACTTCCAATCAAGTCAAGTACTTCCCTGAGATGAGATGACTTCGAATCACAGAATTCCCAATCAAGTCAAGCCCTCCCTGAGCTAGGTTGACTTCAAATCATAAATCCCCCCAATCACAAATTAATCAATTAAAACTAAGAAAAGAGGAGAAGAATATGCAGGGATTACGAAATATGCTATTACAGGAACAGAAACATTTGCAGGAAATTGCAGATAAAGCCAGGATGGGTATGAGTGTAGAACCAGAAGGACATCTTCGGATTTCTAGGGATAAAAACAAGCCTCGATATTATCAATGTATAGATGGTAATAATGAAATTTATATTCCGAGGTCGAATAAAGAGCTGCCTAAACTGCTGGCACAGAGAACATATAATAGAACTGTGTTGAAAAAAGTAGAAGCAAGGCTTAAACAAATAGGAAAAATACTGCAGGACTATACAGATGATGAAATTGAAAAAATTTATACATCAATGCACAAAGAAAGACAATTGTTGGTGACACCAATAGAACCAACATGGAATCAATTACTTATGAAATGGTATGAAGAAGAATATCATGGAAAAGAATTTAAAGAAGGAGTACCGGTAATTCTTACTGAAAAGGGGGAAAGGGTAAGATCTAAATCCGAAAAAATAATTGCAGATTATTTTTACAGAAAGAATATTCTCTATAAATATGAGAAACCACTTTATTTGAATGGGTATGGCATAGTATATCCGGATTTTACATTACTTTCCAGAAAAACAGGAAAGGAAATTTATTGGGAACATGAAGGAATGATGGATGATCAGGAATATGCAAGAAAAGCAGTACAAAAAATAGAATCTTATCAAATGAACGATATTTATCAGGAAGATCGGTTGATTCTTACTTTTGAAACCAAACAATGTGTTTTAAATTCAAAAATAATAGAAAATCTGACATCCAGATATTTGTTTGAAACGATCTAACTGAAATAAGGTAACTGGAATCAAGTATTAAATCAGCTGATTGTCCTTTACGGACAACGGTTTACTGCTTATCTGTAAGAGAAAGGAAAAGTAGGAATGGAGAAGCTTTTTTAAGTCACTCCATTCCTGTTCTTTGTCTATTCTTCCGGCATGTATATTATTGCCAGAAATTTCCAATCCTATTCTAGAACATGTTTGAAAAATCATTTCCACAATTTGCACACCCCATTTTGCGGTATATTTTTCCCGAATTCGATTGCCGTAGCCCGCTACGATGCCCTCATCCGGACAAAATCTTCCACAAATTGTGACGCACATCTTTCGAAAAGCATTTTTCAAACACGCTCTAGAGCGTGTCTGAAAAACATTTTAAATTGTTTATTTTAACCAAATTAATATTG